>NZ_JBSFYC010000030.1:0-90760 GCF_053595675.1 Streptomyces sp. NPDC002446
GCCGGCTGTGCGGCGACCGCCCTCCTGGTCAGCCCGATCTCCTGGTCGCACCACTGGGTGTGGTGCGTACCGACGCTGATCCTGCTCGGCCGCCGGGGTGTCCCGGCGCCGCCTCGCCAACCCCGCCTTGTGCTATTCGACCGGGTCCGGGAGGGGGACGGCCTGGCCCGTCACCTTGATCCGGGCGTCGTCCGGGTGCACGTCGACGTAGAGGTCGCTGGGGCGGCCCATGTCCTCGCCCTGCCGGATGTGCACCCGCAGCGGCTCGGTGACCAGGCCCAGGGTGCGCAGATAGCCGCCGAAGGCCGCCGCGGCGGCGCCGGTCGCCGGGTCCTCCACGACACCGCCGACGGGGAAGGGGTCGCGGGCGTCGAAGTCGAAGCGGTCGGGGGCCGCACGGTGGACGAGGTGCACGGTGGTCCAGCCGTGCCGGCGCATGAGGTCGTGCAGGGCGTCGAAGTCGTAGTCGAGGGCGGCCAGTCGGGCCCGGCTGCCGACCGCCAGTACGAGGTGCTCGTTGCCCGCGAAGGCGATGTGCGGCGGGAGGCCGGCGTCCAGGTCGTCCCGGCTCCAGCGCAGGGCCCGCAGCACCGGCTCGACCTGGGCGTCCTCGGCGGGGCGGGAGTGCGCCGGCACGCTGGTGAGGGTGGCGCGCACCGCCCCGCCGTCGGCGGTGGTCCCCACCCGGATCTCGCCCGCGGGCGTCTCGAAGACCAGCTCGCCGGTGCCCGTCCGGGAGGCGAGGGCGACCGCGGTGGCGATGGTGGCGTGTCCGCAGAAGGCGACCTCGGCGCGGGGGCTGAAGTAGCGCAGCCGGTAGCGGCGGGCGGTGGGGTCGAGTGCCGTGACGAACGCGGTCTCCGAGTATCCGACCCGGGCGGCGAGGGCGAGCATCTGCTCGTCGTCCAGGGCGTCGGCGTCGAGCACCACGCCGGCCGGGTTCCCGCCCGCGGGGTCCGTGGTGAAGGCGGAGTAGCGCAGTACGTCGGTGGTGACGGGGCTGGTGTCCGGGCCGGTGGACTTCTGTGTGCTGGTCATGTGCTCACCCTGACAGCCTGGCCTCATCGAGTCCAACGATTCTTCTCGCTTACAGCCATCGACAATCGCGATAGCGTGCGGGGATGGACACCAGACTTCTGCGGACGTTCGTCACCCTCGCCAGGACGGGCAGCTTCACCGCCGCGGCTCGCGCGCTGCATCTCGCGCAATCCACGGTCACCGTTCAGATCCGCACGCTGGAGCGCGAGTTGGGGACGCCGCTGTTCGACCGGATGCCCTCGGGGACGGTGCCGACCCGCACCGGCGAACGGCTGCTGGAGGCGGCCGAAGAGGTGCTCGACGCGGTGGCCAGGCTCCGTGCGACGGCCTCGGCCGGGCAGGGGGACGAGCCGGGCGGGGCGGTCGGGGGCGAGGTGGCCGTCGGGGCGGGTGATTCGCTGTGCTCATCGCGGCTGCCCGCGGTGATCGCCGCCCTGCGGCATGCCCATCCCGGCCTCGACGTCCACCTGCACGCCGTCAGTACGGCCGCGGCGGTGGACGGGCTGCGCACCGGCCGGCTCGACCTCGCGCTGCTGCTGGAACCGGAGGTCGTCGAGAGCGATCTGCTGGCGCGCAGGATCGCGAGTGAACCGCTGGTGTACGTGGCCTCGCCGGGCCATCCGCTCGCCGGCCGGGCGGCCGGCTGGGACGAACTGGCGGAGGAGAGCTTCTTCGTGCATGAGGAGGGGTGTTCGTACAGCGACCGGCTCGTACGGACATTGCAGGGTATGTCCGGCGCCCGCCCCAGGATCACCCGCTTCGGCAGCATCGACGCGGCCCGGTCGTGCGTGGCGGCCGGGCTCGGCCTGACGCTGCTCCCCCGGGTGACGGTCGAACAGCACCTGTCAGAAGGCGGGTTGACCGTGCTGGACGGGCCCGAGGCCGAGCCCGTGCCCGTGCAGCTGGTCCGGCACCGCAGGCGGTGGGTCTCACCGGGCGCCCGGGTCGTCACGGAGGAGCTGACGCGGATGTTCGGCGGGGGCGGCGGTGCGGCAGCGCACGAGGCCTGACGGACGGCCGCGGCCCGCCACGCACCGCGGTCCGCGCCGCCCGCGAACCGCACCCTGTGATATCCGCCATAGCAATTCCCGGCGTCAACTAATCCGTTTAGTAATTGATCTCCCGGCGACATAGGAGACTTGTCCGTCTTGATAGCGGAATACGCGACACGGGATGGAGCGGTATACGGACGGCACGCCGCGCCGGCCCTCGTCTCGGGCTCATAACGGCTTCTGACGAGGCAACAGGAATTCCCGGAAGAGCCGCATGCGGACCAGCACGCACATACATCCATGGCAAGGGCGGACGCGATCTACTAATGGCGGTAGTAGTTCATCTTTCTTGTGTTGCCCGGCGGTGGTCCGAAGAATGACGACCCCACGGCATCTCCGCAGCTCAGGAGCGGGGATAAGGCGGAGCAAGCCGCGCTGGAGGCGCTCCGCGATTACCGAGTGAGGTCATGGATGAGCAAGCACCGCAAGACGAGGCACCACCGGAAGATAGCCATCGCCGCACTCGCCATCGGGGCCGTGGGCGTGCCCTCCGTCGCGCTGGCTTGCATGGGTGATGACCAGGGGGGCCGGGACGGCCACCGGGCCCAGGACCGGTGGGAGCGCTCCTCGCACGAGCAGCACCGCGCGGACAAGGACGAATGGCAGCACCGGGCGAGCAAGCACGACCGGCACCACCGCGCCGACAAGGGCGAACGGCGCCACGGGGCGGGCAAGGGCGACTCGCGCCGGGCACCGGCTTCGGCTGCCTCGCAGGCACCCACCGCGACTCCGAGTGCCCCCGCGACCCCGCGCGCCACCGCGACGCCGCGTGCCACCGCGACTCCGACTGCCACTGCCACGAAGACCGCCGCTCCGGCGTCGACGACGGCCACCGCCCGTGTGGTGGAACTCGTCAACAAGGAGCGCAGCAAGGTCGGGTGTTCGCCGCTGACCGTGAATGCGAAGCTGACCAAGGCCGCGCAGGACCACAGCAAGGACATGGCCGCGCATTCGAATATGTCCCACACGGGATCCGACGGATCTTCTCCCGAGGACCGGATCCAGCGCGCCGGCTACAACTGGAGCTCATACGGCGAGAATGTCGCCTATGGATACTCGACCCCGGAGAGCGTGATGCAGGGCTGGATGTCCAGCCCCGGTCACAAGCGGAACATCCTTGACTGCTCGTTCAAGGAGATCGGTGTCGGCCTGGCGCAGCCCGGCGATTACTGGACGCAGGATTTCGGAACCGCCGGATAACTTCGTAAATTCCGCTCCCCGCCCGCTCATCGGGGCATCGTCTGAGGCCCCCGACGGAATTCCGTCGGGGGCCTCAGCGCTGTCCGGAGGCCGGCGTTCCCGTACGGTCGTGCGCGATCAGCAGATGGCGCGGGCCGCGCAGTACGGGGCTGCGCCGGTAGGGAGGGGGGTCCTCGATCAGGCGGGGGTTGTCGAGGTGCCCGAAGAGCTCGGTCAGGGCGATCTGGGCCTCCAGACGGGCGAGCGGCGCGCCGAAGCAGCTGTGGACGCCGCTGCCGAACCCCAGGTGCTGGATGTCCTCCCGGGCCGGGTCGAAGCGGTCGGGGTCGGGGAACCGCTGGGGGTCCCGGTTGCCGGAGGCGAGCATCAGGATGAGGGGGGCGCCCTTGGGGATGGTGACGCCCGAGACCTCGATGTCGGCCAGCGGGGTGCGCTGCGGCAGCATCTGGACGGGCGGCTCGTAGCGCAGCAGTTCCTCGACCGCCGTCGGCATCAGCACGGGATCGTCGCGCAGCCGCGCCAGCTGGTCGGGGTGGCGCAGCAGGGTGAGGACGCCATTGGTGATCAGATTGACGGTCGTCTCGTGGCCGGCGATGAGCAGCAGGACCGAGGTGGTCATGATCTCCAGCGGTGTGAGCTGCTCGTCGGGGCCCTCGCCGGCGCCGGCGGCGAACGCGGAGAGCATGTCGTCGGACGGCCGGGTGCGGCGCTGTTCGGCGAGCCCGCCCAGATACAGCCCCATCGCCTGACGGGCCTCAAGCGCCGCGTGTTCCCGGTCGGCGGGGTCCTCGCCGGGGGTGGGGTCGAAGCCCGCGACGATGGTGTCCGACCACTGGCGGAACTGCGGCTCGTCCTCGGTCGGTACGCCCAGCAGCCGGCAGATGACGGTGACGGGGAGCGGGTAGGCGAAGTCGTCGACGACGTCGATGCGGTCCTTGTCCTGGCAGCCGGCGAGGAGGTCCTTGACGATCCGGGTCATCTCGCCGTGCAGGGCGTCGACCCGGCCCGGGGTGTGCGGCGGGCCGAAGGGCCGCATGGCCAGGCTGCGCAGCCGGTGGTGCTCGGGGTCGTCGAGCCCGATGAAGGACGGCGGAAGTGCGCTCGCGGCCGCGACCTCGTCCGGCGCGCTGCGGTTGCGGCGGTCGGAGCTGATCCGCGGGTCGTGGAGCAGCGCCATGATCTCGTGGTACGTGCCGACCAGGTAGCTGCCGTCCTCCTGCCGTGCCACTCCCGCCTCGCGGAGCTCGGCGTAGAGCGGATAGGGGTCGGCACGGCTGGCGTAGTCGGTGATCCGTCGGAACAGGGTGTCCGCAGTGTCCGCGGCCATGGGCGGGGGCTCCTCATCGCTCTGTGTCGCCGGGGAGTGACGGGTCTCAGCGGGCCGGCTGCACCAGCCTCAGGCGCCGGTCCGGCAGGTGGCCGGTGAGGGCGACGGTCGGACCGTGCGAGAGCACCTTCGGGTCCGGTACGTCGGAGGGGACCGGGTCGAGGGGTGCGGCCTGGTCGGCGGCTCCCGGTCCGGGCGGGAACGGCGCCGCCGTCTCGATCATGCGCTCGTAGTGCTCCAGCGACCTGGCCTGGTTCACGCTCACCGCCGCGGTGACCCGCCCCCGGTAGCCATAGACGGCGACCAGCCGGGCCTGCTCGACCGAGCCCTGGGCGATGACCACCTGGTCGGAGAAGGTGGGGACGCCGACCGACTTGATGTTGAGGCCGAACTGGCTGGACCAGAAGGCGGGTACGGACAGATGCGGGCGTCTGCGCGGCCCGGGGTTGACCATGTTGTGGGCGGCGACCTCGGCCTGTGCGACCGCGTTGCCCCAGTGCTCCAGGGACAGCAGCTGGTACTCGAAGAGCGGGTGCGGGAACCTGGCCACATCGCCGGCGGCGAACACGTCGTCGGTGACGATGCCGTACATGTCGAAGGCCCGGCACCCCGCGTCGCAGGTCACCCCGCGGGGCCCGGCGGCGAGGCCGGATTCGGCCAGCCATTCGGTGTTGCGGGCCGCGCCCAGGGCGACCACGGCGATATCGGCGTCGATCCGTGTGCCGTCGGAGAACCGTGCGCCGGTGAGCTGCCCGTTGCCCTCCAGCGAGGTCACTGTCACTCCGCAGCGCAGGTCGACGCCGTGTGCGCGCTGGAGCTTCGTGGCGAACTCCCCGAGCGTGCCGCCCAGCGCACCGACCAGGGGCGCCGGCCCCCGCTCGGCGACCGTGACCTCCAGGCCGCGCTCCCGGCAGGCGGAGGCGATCTCCGAACCGGTGAAACCGGCGCCGATGACCAGGACCCGTCGCGGCCCGGCGTCGAGCCGCTCGGCGAGCCGGCCCGCGTCGTCGCTGGTCCGCAGGGTGAACACCCCGTCCAAGGCGGCCTCGGCCGGGTTCGGCCAGGGCCGGGCGCGGGTTCCGGTGGCGATCAGCAGCCGGTCGAAGGGCACGTCCGTACCGTCGGCGAGCAGCACCCGTTTCCCGTACAGATCGAGTCCGGTGGCCCGCACGCCGAGTCGCCACTGCGCGTCCACCTCCCGGCGCCGCGGCAGCCCCGTGCGGTCGGCGGGCACCTTCCCCAGGAGCACCTGCTTGGACAACGGCGGCCTGTCGTACGGGGGGTGCGGCTCCTCACCGATCAGGGTCAGCGAGCCGTCGAACCCCTCCGCGCGCAGCTTCTCGGCGGCCCGCAGCCCGGTCAGTGACGCGCCGACGATGACGATCCGGCGGCCGCCGGGTTCAGCTCCCACCGGCGCCCGCCTCCTCGCCCACGAGAATAGCCCGCACCGGGCAGGCCACCGCGGCCCGTCGCACACGTTCGTGCTGGTCTTCCGGAACGACCGGGGTGTACAACAGGGCCTCCTCGCCATGCATCGTGAACACCTCCGGGGCGAGGAACGCGCACTGCGCGTAGCCCTGACAGCGATTGAGGTCGACGACGACGTTCATCCCCAACGCCCACTCCTCCCGCCGGCACACCCGTGCTCGTCGTCTCCGTCCTACTACCGATCACGGCACCAAGCAGGCGGTGCTGGTCCGTCGGAGGGGTGACGCACGGTGAGAGAAGCGCATTTTTGTCATGCTCATGGTCTACACGCGGCGGTCGATGAGATACGCCGCGACCGGAAGAAACAAGGCCCGGCCCCCCTTCCTCTTCTCCCCGCCGCCCAGCACCCTTTTGGGGACGAAGACGGAAAGTGAGTCACCTCATGGACACTTCACCCCCCGCCGGCTGGTACGTGGACGACCGCTGCAACAACTGCGATGTCGCACGGCAGCTCGCGCCGACCCTCATCGGCGAGGTCGACGGACGGTCCCGGATCCTGCGTCAGCCGCGCGACGAGACGGAAGAACGCCTGCTGCACACCGCCGCGTTCGCCTGCCACTCCCGCTCCATCCGCCGCCCGTCCCGCACGCTGGACGCCGCGCTGGACCCGTTCCCCCTGCCGCTCGACGGCACGGACGACGCGGTCCTGCTCTGCGGCCACAACTCCCCGCACACCGCCGCGGCCAACTCCTACCTCGTACGGCGCCCTTCCGGGACGCTGATGATGGTCGACACCCCGCGCTGGAGCGAGGCGCTGGCCTCGCGCTACGAGAGGCTCGGCCCCGTCACCGACGTACTCCTCACCCACCGGGACCATGCCGCGCACGGCCGTCGCTACGCCGACCGCTACGGCGCCCGGTTGTGGATCCACGAGGGCGACCTCGAAGCCGCGCCCGATGCCGACCACGTGCTGCGCGGCACCGCGCCGACTGAGATCGCCGACGGAGTCCTCGCCCAACCGCTGCCGGGGCACACCAGGGGCAGCGTGGTCTACGTCGTCGACGAGCGGTTCTGCTTCAGCGGGGACAGCTTCTACTGGTCGCGCGCGACGGGCGACGTCGAGGTGGCGGAGAGCGTCACCTGGTACTCCATCGAAGAGCTGGCGGCCTCGCTGGCCCGTACCGCCGACCGGCTCCGCTTCGAGTGGCTGCTGCCCGGACACGGCGACCGCAAGCGCCTGCCGGCCGATCAAATGGCCCGGAGAATGCGGCAGTTGACGGCTCGCGTCGGTGAGTTGAGGCCCCAACCGATCGACTTCACCGCGGTGCGCTGGTGAGCGCCCGGAGGCGGGGGCCCGTCGCCGCGGCGTAGCGGCGGCTCAGCGGACCGACGCGGCCGGCGGGCGTTCGCGTACGGCGCCGTAGGCGAGGAAGTAGGCCGGTACCCGGTTCAGCCACCGCGAGGTGGTGACCAGCTCGGCCATCCGCTTGGCCCGCCTGGGGTTGCCGAACGGCGAGTCGCCCGCCAGCACCGGACCGATGACGCGCGCGTGCGCGAACCGCTGCAGTGCCTGGGTCAGGGCCGTGGTCGGCCACCGGCGGCGCTGGACGGCGCGTACGTCGCGCAGGCCGACGGCGCCCGCGCGCAGCGGCCCGACGAGGTGCCGGGCGGCGGCCACCGCGTCCTCGACGGCGAGGTTGATGCCGATGCCGAAGACCGGCGACATCGCATGCGCCGCGTCGCCGATGCACAGCAGCCCCGGGCGGTGCCACCGCCGCAGCCGGTCGAGCCGTACGTCCAGCAGCTTGACCTCGTCCCAGGACCGCAGCGCCGGCACCCGGTCCGCCAGCCAGGGGGCGGCGGACGCGAAGTTGGCCATGAACGGCCCGAGGCCGGCGGCCCGGCGCTGCGCGTCGGTGCCCTTGGGGATCAGCGCGGCGCACTGCCAGTAGTCGCCCCGGTCGATCATCGCGGCGAGGAGCCGGTCACCGACGCCTCCCACCAGCCCGTGCGGATCGCCCTCGCGCCGTGGCAGCCGGAACCACCAGGCGTCCATCGGGCAGGTGAAGCTGTGCAGCCCGAGTTCCGGCAGCAGCCGGGCCAGCGAGCCGCGCCCGTCGCAGGCCACCGTGAGCGTGGCCCTCAGCTCACCGGTGCGGCCGTCGGACGTGCGGTACCGCACTCCGGTGACACGGCCCCGGTCCACCAGGAAGGACGTCGCCTCGGTGCTCATCCGTACGGAGAAGGAGGGCTCCCGCCGGGCCTCGTCCGCCAGCAGGTCGAGCAGGTCCCACTGCGGCACCATCGCGATGTAGTTGTACGCGCCGCGCAGCGCGCCGATGTCCCCGATGGTGACCAGCGAACGGTCCGGGCCGAGCGGCAGCTGAACCCTCTTCACCCGCCGCTGCGGCAGCCGGGCGAACCGCTCGCTCAGCCCCAGCTCGTCGAGCAGCGCCAGCGTGGACGGGTGCACGGTGTCGCCGCGGAAGTCGCGCAGGAAGTCCCCGTGCTTCTCCAGGACGGTGACCGCCACACCCGCCCTGGCCAGCAGCAGGCCGAGCACCATGCCGGCCGGGCCGCCGCCCACCACACAACAGGTGGTCCGCTCCATGGCAACCGCTCCCTTCGCGCTCAGACGGCATCCGGGCCGGTACGCGGACGCGCTCGCACGCTCACCGCGTCACCAGGTATGTGCCACGTCCACGATCAGCTGGTCGCCGGTCTGCTGCACCCGGAACGGCAGCTTGGCGCGAACGCCCAGCCCGACCTGGGTCTGCCCCTCGAAGCTCGCCCCGAACCTGGTGTCCTTGAACGTCTTGTATCCGGTGAGGTTCACGCCCGGCAGCGGCTTTCCGGCGGTCCCGGCATAGCTCTGCTTGCCGGTCGACGGGTCATAGCTCGGCGCGGATACGTAGATCTCCAGGATGGCGCCGCCGCGGACCGGTATCCGCTCGCCGGAGCCGTCCTGGTGGAACGCGTCGACATAGCCGACGTGGTAGCCGGCCTTGCCGTTGGCACCGCTGATGTCGAAGACCATGCGGTCGTAGCAGGTGCTGCGGCTGGTCTTGATGTTCTTCAGCGGTGCCCCGTTGCCGTCCGTGGCCGACTTGTCGCCGCTGCCCCAGTGCGTCGAGCAGACCGTGGCCGCGCCCGCGGGTCCGGTCGCGGCGCCGGCCGCCCCGGCCGCTCCCAGCACACCGGTGCCCGCCAGCACGAACACCGCGGCCGCTGCCCCCAACCGTCGCATGACATACCTCCAAGAGAGTTCCGTTACAGGCGAATTCGCAATGCATCGGTACCGATGCGTACAGGAGGACGGGCTGCGGTGCGCGCGCGTTGCCTCCGCGTCGGCTTTCGGCCAGCACGGGGCCGAAGTTGTCGGGTGGGCGGACCGTCGGTGGTCACCGCACACCGTGGGGCCGGAACTGGATGCTGATCCGCGGTCCCGCCGCCCGGCTGCTCTTGGGGACGGCGTGCTCCCAGGTCCGCTGGCAGGAGCCGCCCATCACCACCAGATCGCCGTGCCCGAGCGGTCTGCGCACCGTGCTGCCGCCGTGACGCGGGCGCAGCAACAGGTCGCGCGGCGCGCCCACTGACAAGATGGCGACCATGGTGTCCGCGCGCCTGCCGCGGCCCGTCCGGTCGCCGTGCCAGGCCACGCTGTCGCGGCCGTCCCGGTAGTAGCACAGGCCCGCCGTGGTGAAGGGTTCACCCAGCTCGGCGGCGTAGTGGGCGGAGAGCGCGTCCCTCGCCTCGGTCAGGACGGGGTGCGGCAGCGGGTCGTCGGCCTGGTAGAAGGCGAGCAGCCGCGGTACGTCCACCATGTGCTCGTACATCTGCCGGCGCTCGGCCTGCCAGGGAACCTCGGTGGCGAGCCGCAGGAACAGGGCGTCGGCCCCGCTCAGCCACCCGGGCAGCAGATCGATCCAGGCCCCGTCACCGAGCCGGGTCCGGTGCAGCCCGTCCAGCGGGCCGAGGCGGATGTCGTCGGTCTGATCGAAGAGCGAGCCCTGAAGATGCGTGCTCATGGTTACAGCGTACCCAGGGAATCGAATGCGTGTTCTGTGAGGGGTTTGCGGACCGGTCAGGAGGAGGCCTGTGCGGCGGCGCGTTCGCGGGCGGCGGCGGCCCGGTCCGGGGCGCCGAGCTGGTCCTCCAGGCGGGCCTTGGCCGACCAGTTGTACGGGCAGATCGGGCGCAGCTGGATGCGTTCGCTGAGCAGGGTGCGGGCCAGGTCGGTACGCCCGGCGCGCAGGGCCGCCTCGACGAGGGTGCGCTGGATCGCGTCGCGCTGGGCATGGCTGCCGCCGAAGGTGTGCAGGCGGTGGCGGACGGGCAGCAGCAGCTCGGCGGCCCCGGCGTAGTCCTGCTGCCCGTAGGCGATCAGCGCGCGGCAGACCGGCAGGCCGATCTCGGCGGTCATGGCGCGGTTGGCCCCGCCGGGATCCGCAGCCAGCCAGCGCTCCCGGTCCCGGACGAGGCGCCGGGCCCGGGTGATGCGGCCCGCTCCCACATAGGCCATCACGGCATGGGCGTCGTTGAAGGCGTAGTGGGGGCCGTCCTGACGGCTCTCCCAGGCGTCGGCGAGTCGGTCCCACCGTGCGCTGCGGACGTCCTGGGCCAGGTAGAGCCGCCACAACAACGCGGCGGCGTCCAGCAGTTCCATCGCCGCGCCGGCCGATCCCTCGTGGTGCAGAGCCGCGTCGTAGATCTCCAGCACCCGGGCGGTGTCGCCGGCCTCCAGCGCGTAGAGGGCGTAGTGCCACCAGTTGTGGACGGTCAGCAGGGTGCCGCTCGCCCAGTCGTCGGTACGGGCGTCGAGGAAGCGGATCCCGTCGCCGAACCGGCCGCGCATCTCGTACGTGTGGACCACGCTGTGGATGCCCCACACATCGTGCGGGTGCTGGGCGAGGGCCGCCAGCCCGGCCTCCTCGGCGCGTTCGTAGTGGCCCGACTCCTCCAGTCCGAAGGCGTACATGCCGAGCAGCGGGCCGTGGTGGGGGTCGTCCTCGTCCCAGGCGTCCAGTGCTCCGCCGACGCGGTCGCGCAGGCGCTGGGCGTCGCCGGTGAGGAAGTCGTGCTGATGCCCGGCGAAGAGCGCCAGCACATCGCGCGGGAAGGCGATCGAGATATCGCCGAGGACGCGGCCCGCGCCGTGCAGATCGCCGTCCAGCCATGCCGCTGCGGCGGCGAGGTGCATACGTTCCCGGGGCGCCAGCCGCTCCGTGTCCACGCCGGCGCGGAAGCGGAGGAAGGCGTCGCGGGCCGCGACCGCGTCCCTTTCCTCGGTCCCCAGCACGCCCAGGTAGGCGACCAGTGCCCGGCCCATCACGGAATCCGGCGCCGCCGCGAGCACCGACCGCGCGGTTTCCATGACCTGGGGGCGGAAGAAGAGCAGATCGTCCAGCGCCTGTTCGTAGCGGGTGAGGGCGTCGGCCCCGGTGTCGGTCATCGTGTGGCCGTGCCGGTCCGTTGTCATGGGTACCTCCCGTGGGGCACAGGTCACCGCCGCGAGAGCGGAGGCCGTCGTTCACCACGCCATGGTCCCCGTACCGGAGACGCCCGTCAGGCCCTTTCAGGCAACTGGCCGATCCCCGCGCGGTGCTATGCGTCGCCGCCCGCGGCGGAGCGGCAGTCCGGGTGGCCCCAGCCGTCCGGGTTCTTGGCGATGGGCTCGCCCGCGGCGTACGCCCGCCCGCAGCGGCAACGGCCGGGGAACTTGGCCTTGAGCGTCCGCGTGGCACCCGCTGCGGAGCCGGGGGTGCGCCGGCGCGGCGAGGACGCCGTCTTCGCCGACGCGCCGGAGGTACGGCGACGCGCGCTGCCGGGCCGCACGCTGTCCGGCGCGGGCGGCGGCTCCGGGGACCCCAGCTCGCTGCCCGCGGCCTCCTGGACGGTCGCGGCCTGGCTCGCGGCCCGGTCGGCGAGGTCGTTGAGACGGTCGCCGTCCACTTGGTGCGCGGGCACATACCGGAACTCCACCGTACGGCCCGTGAGCAGGGCGTCGATCCGTACGACGAGTTCCTGGTTGGCGACCGGCTTGCCCGCGGCCGTCTTCCACCCCTTGCGCTTCCAGCCGGGCAGCCAGGTCGTGACGGCCTTCATCGCGTACTGCGAGTCCATCCGGATCTCGATCGGGACGGCCGGGTCGGTGGCGGCCAGCAGGCGTTCGAGGGCGGTGAGCTCCGCGACGTTGTTGGTGGCGGTGCCCAGCGGTCCGGCCTCCCAGCGGACGACGGTCTCGTCGGCGCCGGCGACGACCCAGGCCCAGCCCGCGGGCCCGGGGTTTCCTTTCGATGCACCGTCACATGCGGCAATCACGCGTTCAGCCATGCGCGCGATCATGCCAGGCAGCGCCGCGCGGGGCGAAGTCGCGTCCGCGCTGGCTGCCGGCCCGATCAGTTGCCGGCGGCCTTCTCCGGACGGAGCTCACTCGGCCGTACGATCACAAAACCCTCGCCGTCGAGGCGGAGTTGAACGGCCTCTCCGGAGCCGCCCCGGAGCATGGAGCCGAGGCTCTGCGAACGGTGCAGCGCGGTCTGCAGGCTGCTGCTCCAGCCGACCACGGCGTCGGTGTCGACGAAAACCGGAGACTGCGGTGATACGGGGATCACGATGGCTTCTCGAACTGCAGGTCACCGCGGTAGGCAACCATCGAGCCCTGGCGGGCGTAACACTCACCGTCCAGCGCATACTTGATCGACTTCGCGTTCTGCTGCGTCATTCCGGGCGCGGTGGCCGGTATCGCCATGTGCGCCGAGGCGAAAAGATCACTGTTCATGGCCCTCATGGTAAGTGTTTGCGCCGGTGCCTCCGCCGGAAATGACGGGCGCTCGCGGCCAGTTCGCACCGTCGTCAACTCGGGCCGCGATATCACCTGGATGCCTGGTCTTGGTGCGTCATGTCTCTGGAGCGGGAGTCGGCGGGGAAACAACAGCCGTGTACGCACAGAGCGGCTCACCGCCGTGGCGCGGGGCGCCCCCAAAGGGACGCATCGCCCAGGAGCCGCTTCCTTCATCAGTGAGGAGAGATCGATGGCTCACCGGATCAAGAGTGCCTTCCTTTCCGCCGGCGCCTTCGCCGTCGTACTCGGCGGTGCCGGTCTGGCCACCGCCGACAGCGGTGCACAGGGCGCATCGCTCCATTCACCCGGAGTTCTGTCCGGCAATACGATCCAGGCCCCCACCGATGCCGCGACCAACCTCTGCGGGAACACGATCAATATCGTCGGGCTGCTCAACCCCGCATTCGGCAATACCTGCGTCAACGACTGACCCCTGCTGACACGGAGCGTGCGGGGCGAGCACCCGCCCCGCACGTGTCGGCCGAGCGGGCCCTCGGTTCCCATCCCGAGGGCCCGCTTCTTCGTATCCTCCATGCATGGAACGGGCACATAGCCTCGCGCAGCGCTCTTGCCCGGCACGATCGCCCTGGTCGGAAAGGTTTGCGCGGCCACCCCTAGGCAAGCGTCGCCTCCCGTAGCACGATCGACTGTAAAGGTAAAACTTTCCTTGAAATCGACCCAACAGGAATTCAACCCAACAGGAATGCAATACGTCGTCCACCAGTACACACCCCGTATTCGCCTCGCACCCCACCAGACTTTCGGGAAGCGACACCGTCATGAAACTGCTCGCTGAGCGACGGACGGACGCAAACGCCCGGCCCCACGCACTCCATTCCCCCTCGCTCGCCGCCGATCTCGGCCTGCTGCTCCTCCGTCTGACCGTAGGACTGATCATGGCCGGGCACGGCGCCCAAAAACTCTTCGGTCTCTTCGGCGGCCCCGGGCTCACCGCCACCGGCAGGCAATTCGAGGCCATCGGCTACAAACCCGGCGAGTTCCATGCGGGCCTCGCCGGAGCCTCGGAGCTCCTCGGCGGCCTCGGCCTCGCGCTCGGACTGCTCACCCCGCTGGCGTCGGCCGCATTGATCGGCGTGATGATCAACGCGATGGTCCTCGCCGCCCCCAAGGGTCTGTGGGCGCAAACAGGCGGCATGGAATATCCCCTGACCATCGCCGTCGTCGCCCTCGCGGTCGCCGCGATCGGCCCCGGTCGCTTCGCCCTCGACAGGCCCTTCCGCTGGCGCGACGGCGGACTGGCCAGCGCCGCCGTCGCACTGGGAGCGGGCGGCCTCGGCGCCGCACTCGTCCTTGTCCTGTGATCCGGCAGAACAGCGAAGGAGGCGGTGGCTGACGACGAGACCGGCCACAGACGAGTAGAGCTACAGACGCAAAGGGCTACAGCTGGCGCAGGAATGTGGCGTTGTCCGGCGTCTGGCGAAGCCTGTCCAGCAGTGCCTCCCCGTTCGCCGGTCCGCCACCGGTGTGGAGGACACGCCGCAGTCGACGCATGGCGGTCAACTCGGCCGCCGGGAGCAGCAGTTCCTCGCGGCGGGTGCCGGATGTGGTGATGTCGACCGCCGGGTAGAGACGCTTGCCCGCGAGCGCGCGGTCCAGACGGAGTTCCATATTGCCGGTGCTCTTCAGTTCCTCGAAGAAGTAGTCGTCGGCGCGGGAGCCGGTCTCCACCAAAGCAGTGGCGAGGATGGTCAGCGAACCGCCCTCCTCCGCGCAACGCGCGGCCCCGAAGAGCCGCTTGGGACCGTACAGCGCGGCGGCGTCCACACCTCCGCTCAGCGTTCGGCCGCCCGACGCGGCGGCGTTGTTGTGCGCGCGGCACAGACGCGTCAGGGAATCCAGGAGAATGACGACGTCCTGTCCCTGCTCGACGAGTCGTTTCGCGCGCTCCACGGCCAGTTCGGCGAGCGAGATGTGCTCTTTCGGCGACCGGTCGAAGGTGGACGCGAGCACCTCACCACGTACGCAGCGGCGCATTTCGGTGACTTCCTCCGGTCGTTCGTCGACCAGGACCACCATCAGCCGGCATTCGGGGTGATTTTCGGCGAGGGCGGCCGCGAGCCGTTGCAGCAGCATCGTCTTTCCCGTCTTGGGCGGGGCGACGATCAGCCCGCGCTGGCCCTTTCCGACAGGCGCGATCAGATCGACGATGCGCGACGTCAGACCACCTGTCGTGCTTTCGAGGCGGATACGGTGACGCGGGTGCAGCGGCGTCAGGTCCCGGAAGTGCGGCCGGCCCCGCCATTCCTCCGGTGGGCGTCCGTTGACGGACTCGACCCGGGTGAGCGACCGCGTACGGCCGCGCTCGCCCACGACGAAATCACCTTTGCGCAGGCCGTTTTGGCGGATCAGCGCCCCGGGCACCCGGACGTCGGCGGGCGAGGACAGAGAGCCTTGCGCACGGAGAAACCCGTATTCATGCTTCTCGTTCGCGATATCCAGTATCCCGGCCGCCGGCACGGCGACGGTGTCGGTGTCGGTGTCGGTGTCGGTGCTGTGATTATCGCTCTTGGTGCGGGTGTGGGTATGAATTTGGGTTTGGGCTTGGGTGTTGATGTTGCCGGTCAAGGGGTTTCCTCTCGGGATGTACGGAGGTGAGCAGGCGGTGGCAGGGGAGCCGGCGGAAAAGGGGCGGTGCCTTCACGCCCCACGGGCGGGCAGAGAGCCCGCAGCCGGAGAGAGAGGGTGCGACTGCTGAGGCGCAGGGATGCGACCCGGAATGTCAGCGCGGTGAATCCGCGGGATGTGCGAGTCGATAGGGACGCGCAAGCGATGCGGAGGGAAAGACGGTGAACAGGGAGCCAGGCACCGGCGCCGGAAGATGCGGCGAACGAACACGAGTGCGCTCTCCAGCGCACTGTACCACCCGGTGCGGACGCGTGTGACGCACCGGCAGACTCATGAGGAGCCGCTCCGCCCCGCGGGCTGCGGGCTCTCGGCCTCAGATGCGGACGCGCCCTATGCTGAGCGCGATGTTCGCACCCCAGGGCCCCACACTCCGTGAACTCGCCGTCCAGGCACTGTCCTCCGTCGAGCGCGGCTACGACCTGCTCGCCCCGAAATTCGACCGCACTCCCTTCCGGACCCCCGATTCCGTGCTGTCGCCCGTGGCGCGGGCGCTGCGGAGCATGGGGCCGTTCGACAGCGGCCTCGACCTGTGCTGCGGCACGGGCGCGGGGGTGGGCGTACTGCGGCAGGTGTGCCGGGAGCGGGTCACCGGGGTCGACATCAGCGCGGGGATGCTCGCCGTGGGGCGCGCGCGGGAGCGGGCGTCCGCGGACGGCCCGCGCGTCGACTGGGTGCGGGCGGATGCCCGGGCCCTTCCGTTCGGGCCGGTCTTCGACCTCGCGGTGAGCTTCGGTGCGTTCGGGCACTTTCTGCCGTATGAGCGGCCGGGGCTGTTCGCTCAGGTCCACTCCGTGCTGCGCCCCGGCGGCCGGTTCGTCTTCCCCCTCGGTGCGCCTCCCCGCCCGGGGTCGCCGCTGTACTGGACGCTGCTGGCCTTCGATGCGGCGATGCGGGTGCGCAATGCGCTGTGGCGTCCGCCCTTCGTCATGTACTACCGGGCGTTCCGCCTCGCCGACGTACGGGCGGAGCTGACGCGGACGGGCTTCGACGTACAGCTGCACACGCTGCCGGAGCTCGGCCGCCGGCCCGACGGCAGCCCTCGGTGCCGGTTGCTGGTGGCCACGCGAACCTGACGCGACCTCCGTTTCGTATCCCCCTAAAGGGACTGTTCCTCCATCAACTACAACTTTACCGACTCTTGGTGTAGTTGAATCAGTTTTCACACCAGTCTCGAACGCAACAGCGGCGGGGCGCGACGCGCACCCACTCCACTCCGGAACCGTCGCCCCCACAAGGCCGCGTGTGAACTGGGCAACAGGCACGAGAGGCAACAAGCAAGATGGTGAAGAGGAACCGCAGAACGCTCCGGTACGGAAGCCGGCTGATGGCGCTGTCCACGGCCTCGTTGGGCATGGTCGCGGCGATGGCCATGCCCGCGGCCGCGGCCGCGGACGACGGACCCACCCGGGAGCAGCTGATAGCCGACTGCGCCTCCGGCGAGGGCAAGTGCAGCTTCAACGAGCCCAAGCTCGGCAAGGCGTACCTCGGCGACTTCCGACAGGTCTCCAACTCCCTCTACAACTGCAGCACTTCGGACGCGACCCAGTCGATGGGCTGGTCGGACACGGTGGGTTCGACGGACTCCGCCGGAGTCTCGGTCACCGCCGGCGGTAAGATCGCCGGTCTTATCGACCTGAGTGTGACCGCGACCTACAGTCACACCTGGTCGAGCTCGCACACCGAGAACAGCTCCCTGAACATGACGGTGAAGCCGGGCGAGGTGGGCTGGATCTCCCGCGCCCAGGTCATGCAGACCGTCTCGGGCACCTGGCAGACGCACTACGACAGCCCCAAGTGGGGGCACTACTTCTGGTTCGTGCCGGACACCGTCACGGGTCCCGCACCCAACGGCACGGACGGGCAGAGCAATGCGGTGACCGTCAAGACCCGCAAGATGACCGCGGCGGAGAAGGCCTCCTGCTCCGCCGACACGAAGAAGGGCCGGTCCTTCGTGGTGAAGCGCTGACCACGGCGGTGACCGGCTGACGGTAGCGGCTGATGCGGGGGCGCGGGCCGGCCCCGCGCCCCCGCGAAACCGCCGGCCCGGCACCTCCCGGCGCGGCTCTGCCGGACTGCGCCGGGAGGCGGCCCGCACCACGGCGGGTTCGGGGGCGGTGGCGGATTTGGCCGTCCGTGGCGCGACAGCGACCTGAATGGCCGTCATTTCGGCCATGTCCCAGGGTTGTCGGCCCGTTGCGCTGGGTGTTCTACATACAGTCCCGCCATGACACATGGGCATGACAGGGCCGGTGGTCCGGTGCTGGTGGCCGGGGCGTACTCGGTCGATCTCGTGTTCCGCGGGCTCACGGGACCCGTCGCGTACGGGAGGGAAGTGTGGGCCGAGGGCTTCAGCATGGTGCCCGGCGGGGCGTTCACACTGGCCATGGGGCTTCGGCGGCTGGGGCGCGAGGCCGTGTGGGCGGCGGACTTCGGCGATGATCCGTTCAGCCTGGCGGTCCTGTCGGCCGCGCGGGACGAGGGCCTGGACGAGCGGGGTTTTCGGCACCATCCGCGCCCGCTGCCCCATGTGACGGCGGCGCTGTCCCGGCCCGGTGACCGGGCGATGGTCTCGTACGCGGAGCCGGTCGCCGCCCGTCCGCTGGCGGAGCTGATCGAGACATACCGGCCGGTGCTGGTGATGCTGCCGTTCCTGCAGTACGGTCCCGCGGTCTCCGAGGCGCTGGATGTCGCCGCGCGGGTGGGGGCCGAGGTGTTCATGGACTGTCAGGACTTCGCCGGCAGCGTCGATATGCCCGAGGTGGCGAAGGCGCTCGGGCAGGTGGCCGTCTTCGCGCCCAACGAGGAGGAGGCCCTGCGGGTCAGCGGGACGCGGTCCGTGGATGACGCGCTGGAGGTGCTGGCGGGGCTGGTGCGCACCGTGGTCATCAAGCGGGGCGGCCGGGGCGCCGTCGCCGCGGAGCACGGTGTACGGGTCGCGCGGCCGTCGCCGCCGGTGGACGTGGTGGACACCACGGGAGCGGGCGACTGTTTCAACGTGGGCTTTGTGCACCGCCGCCTCGCGGGCGGGTCGCTCGCCGAGTGTGTGAGCGCCGGAGTCGCCTGCGGAGCGGCGTCGGTCACCGCCGCGGGGTCGGGCGCCGCTCCGGACCCGGCCGGGCTGGAGCGGTGGCTCGCACGGCTCTCCATATAGGCGGAGCCACGGCAGGAGGGTTCCGTGGGCTGAGCACGCACCGCGGAGACATGCACGTCCTACGACAACGGGAGAGACATGGCAGCGCTGGAGTCGGACGAGCGGGCTTCGCGCGAGCCGTCGGCCGCGGGGGCCGGAGTCCGGGTGCTGGTCACCGACCTGGACGGCACACTGCTCGGCGGGGACGGCACGGACCGCCGGCGGCTGCGCGCGGCCCTCGACCGGCATCCGGAGGTGACCGTGGTGTTCGCGACCGGCCGCTCGCTGTCGTCCGTCGAAGGCCTGCTGCGCGACGATCCGCTCCTCCCCCGCCCCAGGTGGATCATCGCGGACGTCGGGGCGAGTGTGATCGACGGGGCGGACCGGACGTGCGTCGGCCCGCTGCAGGAACAGTTGCGCCGTGGGTGGCCGGGGCAGCGGCGCGTACGGGAGCAGCTGGCGCGCTTTCCCGAACTCGTCTATCAGGACGGGGTCGTCCAGGAGGGACGCTGCTCGTTCTTCCTGCGTCCCGAGCAGCTCTCGGCGGCGCTCACCGACGCGGTGCGGGAGCTGGGCTGCGGATGGACGTACTCGGCGGGCCGCTACTTCGACGTCCTGCCGGCGCCGGCCGGCAAGGGCAATGCCCTCGCGCTGCTCGCCCGGCGCAACGGGTGGCCCATGGACGCGGTCCTCGTGGCCGGGGACTCCGTCAACGATCTGTCGCTGTTCCAGGTCGGCGCGCACGGCGTGCTCATGAGCAATGCCGAACCCGCCCTCCGGGAGGGGATCGAGCGGATTCCCGGCCGTGCCGGCGTCCACCGGCCGGACCGTCCGGGGGCCGGCGGCATCCTGTCCGCGCTGGAGAGCCTGGGCTGGACCGAACGTACGCGCCCCGTCGTGATCGGGTACCACCGCCCGCCGGTGCGCTGGGCCGACGGGCAGTGGCAGCGGCCGCTGAGTCCGAACGGTGTGCTGCCCACCCTGCAGGGCCTGTCCCGCCCCGACGGTTCCAGCGCCGCAGGTCCCGACGCCGTCTGGGCCACGACGCTGGTCGAGGAAGGGACCGGGGGCGACGCGGGCGCGGACTCGCACGGCGAGGGTGCGCGCACCCGCCCCGGCCCGCCGCACCAGACCGGTCTCCCGCTGGCGTTCCTGCCGGTGGCCGCCGCGCAGTGGACGGAGTACTTCCACCGGGCGTGCAAGGAGACGCTCTGGCCCGCGCTGATGTCCCAGCCCGACCGGATGCGGCACAGCGCCTCGGCCTGGCGGCAGTACGAGACGTTCAACGCGCGCTTCGCCGACCATGTGAGCGCCCATGCGGCGCGCGGCGCCACGGTCTGGCTGCACGACTACAACCTCTGGCTCGTGCCCGGCATCCTGCGCGCCGCACGGCCGGACCTGCATGTGGGGCTGTTCCACCACACGCCGTTCCCGCCGCCGGACGCGTTCGCCCGCATCCCCACCGCCGAGCAGCTCCGCGACTCCCTTGCCTGCCTGGACTGGGCCGGTTTCCACACCGCCGAGTTCGCCGGTCACTTCCGGCGGGCGCTGGCCGGCGCCCGCCGGACACCGCGCACCGGCGTCCACCCCCTGGGCATCGACCGGCAGGCCGTCGAGGAGCTCGCCCGTACGCGCTCGGCGCCGGCGGCACCTGACCCGTACGGGCGGCCGGGGCCGATACTGATCCTGTCGGTGGAACGGCTCGACTACGCCAAGGCGCCGCTGGAGAAGGTCCATGCCATCGCGACCCTGCTGGACCAACACCCCGAATGGGCGGTCAAGTTGAAGTTCCGCCTGGTGTGCCCGCCGCCCGAACCGGGGATCCGCGTCCACGACACCACACGCGCGGCCCTCGAGCGCGCCATCGCCGATCTCAACGGACGCTGGCGCACCAGCGGTGGGGAACCCGTCGAATACCTCCCCCGGACCCTGTCGTTCGGCGAGGTGGTCGACCACTACCTGGCGGCGGATGTGTTCTGGGTGACGTCACTGCAGGACGGTATGAACCTCACCGCGAAGGAGTTCATCGCCAGCCACGCCGCCACCGGCCGGTCCGGGGTGCTGGTTCTCTCCCGCCACACCGGAGCGGCCTCCCAACTGGGCGCCGCGGCCCTCCTGACGGATCCGCGCTCCCCCCGGGATCTCGTCACGGCCCTGCACCGCGCGCTGACCATGACGCCCCCGGAACGCGCGGCCCACCTCGCGCACCTCGCCGCTCTCCTCGACGACCAGACGCCCGCCCGGTGGGCGCGTCAGATCATCGCCGCCATCCGGCGACCGCCGGCGCGGGCGCCGGGGACGACGAGTGCGGCGGCCACAACGGGCACAACAGATCTGCCGCGTACGGCGGTTACGGAGCGCACCGCGGAGACGACGGGCGCCGCGGCGGGTGCGGAAGGGGCCTTCATGCGCTGAGCCGCTCCCCGGCAGGTTCCCCGAAACGCGGTGCGCGCGCCCCGACAGCGGGTATCACCCGTGCGAATCCGCATTTCTGCGCCCCCCGGGAGCTGCTCATGAAGCACACCCGTCCCCAGCCCGGCGACATCGGACTCACCCAGATCTCCGGTGTCACCGGCCGGTTGATCCGCTTCGGACAGTGGCTCAACGGAGACGGTTTCGCCGACTACCAACACGCCTTCCTGGTCCTGCCCGACGAGCGGCTGCTGGAAGCCCAGCCGGGCGGGGCCCGTATCCGGCCGCTCACCGCGTACGCGGACACCGATGTGCTCTACGTGTACCCGGCAGGGCTCACCGAGCAGCAGCGCGCCGGTATCTGCGCGGCGGCCACCCGGTATGTCGGGGTGCCCTACAGCTTCCTCGACTACCTCGCGATCGCCACGCACCGGCTGCATCTGCCCGTGCCGGGGCTGCGACGCTATATCGCCAGCACCCGGCACATGATCTGCTCCCAGCTCGTCGACCAGTGCTATCTCGACGCCGGCGTGCACCTGTTCGCCGACGGGCGCTGGCCCGGCTATGTGACGCCGATGGCGCTGTACAACGTGCTGGCCCGCTGATCCGTCCGCTGCTCAGGTACCGGACTTACGGCCGTAGACGTAGACGTCGTCCCCGTTCCTGAGCAGGGACCAGTACTTCTTCGCGTCATTGGTGCGCATGTTGACGCAGCCGTGCGAGCCGGGGGCCGACCAGACGCTGCCGCTGATGGAGTGGAAGGCCTGTCCCCCGTCGAAGAACTGGCTGTAGGGCATGGGCACGTCGTAGAGGGTCGAGACGTGGTGCAGGTTGCGCCAGTAGATCTTCTTGGCGCCGGTGCGGGTCTCGTGGCCGTCGCGGCCGGTGCGGACCGGGACAGGACCGAACACCAGCCGCGACCCGTCCTGGATCCAGCTGAGCTGCCGGGTCAGATCGACACAGGCTATTCGCCCCTTGTTGGTGGGGCACTTACGGGCCTTGTTCGGGTTGTGGCCGGCCGCCTTCTGCTGGGCTACCAGGCTCATCACGCCCCAGGTGACGGGTCCGGCGTAGCCGATGTTCGGGGTGATGCCGTGGCTGGTCTGGAAGGCACGGATCGCCCGGCAGTCGTCCGCCGACTGCCGCCCGTCGACCCGGAGCCCGAGGAACTTCTCGGCCTGCTTCTGGTAGGGACCACGCAGCGCGGTGCAGGGGGACGCGGATGCCGTGGTGGCGGCCTGGGCGGTGGAGCCGAAGGCCACCGTCAGCGGGAGGGTCAACGCGGTGAGGGCGAGGGCCGCACCCGCGCGGCGGCCGGCGCCGGAGGACTGCCGGCCCAGGTTCAGTCGTCTCTTCATGCCGGGTAGGACTGTTCACCCGACCCGCCGGTTGCAGGCGTGACCGACCCGAAATCTCCGGGTACGTCATATCCGGCCTGACCGGATCCTGCCGGGGTGACGGATCGGCCTCTCACCATTTGTGCCGGATCGGCCTCCCACCATTTCCACCGCTCCCTTGCGACCATGGGCGCGCCGCCTGGGCTGACGCCCGCCGCCCTTCGCCGCAGAGGAGCCCGTATGACCGCCAGTGCGGACCTGCTTGTCGACGCCTTCGGCCGTATCCGCGAGGCCGTCGAGGACGCGGTCGACGGGCTCAGCCCCGACGAGCTCGCCGAGCGCCCCGACGACGGCGCCAACTCCGTCGGCTGGCTGGTCTGGCATCTCACCAGGATCCAGGACGATCATGTCGCCGGTGCGGCCGGGACCGAGCAGATGTGGACCTCCGACGAGTGGTATGAGCGCTTCGGGCTGCCGTTCCCGGCCGATGACACCGGGTACGGCCACTCCCGCAAGGAGGTGGCGGAGGTGCGGGACCTCAGCGCGCAGCTGCTGACCGGCTACCACGAGGCGGTCCACGACAACACGGTGCAGTTCCTCGCCGGGATCGACGACAAGGATCTCCAGCGCGTCGTCGACCGTGCCTGGTCGCCGCCCGTCACCCTGGGCGTCCGGCTGGTCAGCGTCCTCGCCGACGATCTGCAGCACGCCGGCCAGGCCGCGTACGTCCGCGGTCTGCTCGGTCGTTGAGGGTGCGTCTCAGCGGCCGCGGGACGGCAGGGTGTGCAACCGCACGTCGGTGAGCCGGCCCGCGTGCACCTCGGCCGTCATATAGGTGCAGTGCGGCTGGCGCCGGCGGTCGGTCGGCGAACCGGGGTTCAGCAGGCGCAGCCGGTCGTCGGCCAGGGAGTCCCAGGGGATGTGGCTGTGTCCGAACACCAGCACATCGAGGTCGGGGAACCGCTCGGCGCAACGACGCTCACGCCCCTGTGCGGGGCCCGTCTCGTGCACCACGCCGAACCGCACGCCCTCCAGCTCCGCATACGCCACCTCCGGCAGCCGGGACCGCAGCTCCGGCCCGTCGTTGTTGCCGTACACCCCGATCAGCCGCCGGGCGCGGGCCTCCAGCAGGTCCAGGGTGGCGGTGTCGACCCAGTCTCCGGCGTGCACGACGACATCGGCGCGCGGCAGTTCGTCGAGCAGCTGCGGCGGTAGCGCCTTGGCGCGCCGGGGCAGGTGGGTGTCGGAGATCAGCAGGAGTCGCACGGGGTGACGGTATCCGTCCAGGAGCGTCCGGGGGCCCGGGCGCCGCGATGTCCGGCCCGCGGGCCGCGCCCTTCGCCGCCGGTCAGCGCTCCTGGGCCGTCGGCCGGACCATGATCTCGTTGATCGCCATATGCGCCGGCTGGGTGATCATGAAGGTGATGGTGCGGGCGATGTCGTCGGCCCGCAGCCAGGATTCCTGGGGCACGCCGTGGGCCGCCGCGGCCGGGCTGGCGCCGACCGTCATCTCCGTCGCCGTCAGGCCGGGTTCGACGAGCCCGACCCGCACTCCTCGCCCGGTCACCTCCTGGCGCAGCGCCTCGCTGAACGAGCACACCGCGTGCTTGGTCGCCGAGTAGACGCTGTTGTCCTTACGGGGCACCCGGCCGGCGACCGAGCTCACGGTGACGAGGTCGGCGACGCCCCGGGGCCCCTCCCCCGCCGCGCGCAGCAGATGCGGGAGCGCGGCATGGGACATCCGCAGCACCGCGGTGAGGCTGAGATCGACCATCCGGTCCCAGTCCGCCAGGCTGCTGTCCGCCACCGGGCCGCGCGCGCCGAAGCCCGCGTTGTTCACCAGCACGTCGAGCCGCCCGAAGTGGTCCACGGCCCGCTCGACCGCCTGACCGGCCTGGGCGGCCTCGCTCAGATCGGCGGGCACGGCCAGCGAGGCGCTGCCCTGCTCGCCGAGCGCCTCCGCGAGCTCGGCCAGGCGCGCGGGACGACGGGCGACCAGGGCGACCGAGCAGCCCTCGCGGGCGAGCGCCCGAGCGGTGGCCGCGCCGATGCCGCTGGAGGCGCCGGTCACCAGCGCGACACAGCCCGACAGCGGTTGCCGGGCGGGGTGCGGCTGTGCGCCGGCTGCGCCCCGGCCTGCGGCCGTGCCGCTGTCCTCGGTCCGTTCGCTGTCCATCGTGCCCGTGCTCCTCGCGTTCGACGATCGTTGCGGCACACATACCCGGAACGCCGCTCTCGCGTCCCACGGTTCACGCGGCTGTCCGGCGGGCGTACCACCCGCCGGACAGCCGCACCAGGCCTCCTCGCTGCCCGGCCTCGCCTTCCTACTGCGTGACCAGCCCCCGGGGCAGATGGTTCTGCTGGAGGAAGGTCTGCAGGCTGCGGTCCCAGGTGCGGGCGAAGCCCTGGGCCAGCTCGGAGGAGCCGCGGATGGGGATGGGCAGGTGGAGGTCGAGGGCGAAGCCCATCATCCGGGCGATCGTCCGCCACAGCCGGGCGTCGGTGGTGCGGCCGACCGCGGCGTGGTGCACGGCCAGCAGATGGGCGGCGAGCTCGTCGCCGGCACCGGCCGCGAAGCGCCACCAGTACAGCGCGCTGTCCCACTTGTCGAGGGTGTAGAGGAGACAGGCGAAGGTTCTCGCACCGGCCGCGTCGTAGTCGGCCGCGAACGCGCCGAGCGTGTCGATGTCCTTCGAACGCAGCACGACGTTGCACAGCCGCCGGGCCTCCGCGAGGACGACCGCGGACGGGATGGCCGGGGTGAGGATGGGCGTCGGACGGCGCCGCCGGCGGCCGCGGGCCGGGGCAGGGCGTACGGGCGTGGGCCGGATGCCGCCGACCGTGGCGCGGGTGACGGGCTCGGGTTCGCGGCCGGCGCCGTCGGCGATACGGGCCGCCAGGCGCTGGGTGAAGGCCACCGGGTCGTGGTCGGCGAACTCCAGGTTGAGGGCTTCGGCCTGACGTCGTAGCAGGTCTTCGAGCATCACGCGTCCTCTCCGGTCCTGGCAGAACCATTCGTCATGATCTCTTTGAGCCGTTGCAGTCCGATGCTGGTGCTGACCTTCGCGGCGCCGGGGGTGGTGCCCAGCCGCTCGGCGATCTGGTCGTAGGACAGGCCCGCCAGGTGGCGCAGGCGCACGGAGTTGGCCTGCAGGGGCGCGGTGGACTCCAGTTCGTCCAGGGCGAGGTCGAGCGGCTCGTAACTGCGCAGCTCCTGGAGGTAGGCGGTGTCGGGCGGGTCGGCGAAGGGCTGCACCCGGCTGTGGCGGATCTCGCGGCGGTAGAAGTCGGAGATGACGCCGTTGAGGATGGTGTACGTCATGGCTTTGGGGTTTACGTGGGCCAAAATGCGCTCCCACTTGGAGTACATACGGCAACCGGCTTCCAAGGTGGCCTCCTCCGCGTCCCGGCGGTCCCTGAGGCGGGAGGCGGCGATGGCGAGGAGCGCCTTCTGTTCGCGCTGGAAGAAGACCTCGAAGTCCAGCGGCAGGTCGGTCGGGCTGGCCAGGGGCGAGTGCTCGTTCACCGGGCCTCCTCGCAGGGATGGCCCGTCGGTGGCAGCGGAACGGAGGGGACGGCGGGGACGGCGGGATCCGCGGATGCGCCGTAGCGCGGGCGGTCCTGGAAGAAGGCGCCGCGCGGTGGTGGCACGGCGGTGGTTCGGGTGGTGGCGATGGCGCGGTGGTGCTCCGCACGGGCCTGAGAGGCGGTGCGGACCACGCGCCGGACAAGGGCGTCGAGTCCTGTGGCGGTCAACCGGTAGACGCCGACCAGTGCCAGCGCGTACCAGGGCCATGAGTGCCCCAAGTGCTCCACGAGCCCTCCCTTCATGAGAGTTACTGCCACCCGCGTCGTTGCGGGTGGGGCGCAACGTGCGATGCGCTTCTTGCCCCTCTCACCGACGAGAGGGGCCCTCAGGGTTAATCAGGCTGCGTACACAATCAGCAGAAAGTGATCGATCAATTGCATACTGTGCTTCCGACCTGCACTTTTGCGCAGCGGGCGTGATCAATGCCACATTGACGATAGGTTTAACGACCAGTAACTCCTGTTCGAGAAACGGTGGTTCGCCTTCCGTGCGGACAGGACGGGGCGTCGGGGACGGGCAACACCCTTCGCGCGGCGGCCGACTCGGGCCGCACACCGCATGCCGCGCCCCTCCGGTCCCGGCCCGGCCCGTTCCGAACTGCCCCGGCAGGACGGGTGGTTGCACCGTCGCACCGGGCCAGGACGAGCCGTTGCACTGCCCAGAGGTCCGTGCGCGGTGCGTGCGTGCCTGCGCAGCGCATGCACCAAGCGCCCCGGATGCGCTCGGCGGACACCCCCGCGGCGGGTGAACGATCACCCGGCCCCGGGGAGGCATGCGCCTACGGCATGAGGGGTGCGCCCCCGCCCGTCAGAGCGGGTGCGCCGTGGGCAGGCATGCCCGTGCTCCGGAGGCAAGGGGGCAGGGCGAGCCGCGGCGGCGCTACCGCGCGCTCTGCCGATGCGAACTCGGTGCGTGGTTGTCTCGTCCCCGTCGAATTCATGGCGCCGCACGGAAATCGCGGTACGGGCACCACTCGAACGCGATTTCCGACAAGGCGTCACGTTTCCTGAATGGCCGCCAGGGAACTGCGCGGCAAGCGACGGGAGCAAACGCATGGAATTTCCGCAGGTATCGGAGTCGACCGACCGGAACGAATTCCGGAGCTACGGGGTCCGGGGCATCACGGCGGCGGCCGTACTGCTGGCGGCCGGCGCGCTGAACGTGGCGGCCGAGCAGCCGGCCGAGGCGGCGGCAGGCGGGACGTGGGACCGGCTGGCCGGGTGCGAGAGCGGAGGCAACTGGCGTATCGATACCGGCAACGGGTTCTCCGGCGGGCTGCAGCTCGCCCACTCCACCTGGCGTTCGTTCGGCGGCCGGGCGTACGGGGCACGGGCTGCGCACGCGAGCCGGGCACAGCAAATCCACGTGGCGGAGCGGGTGTTGGCCCGGCAGGGATGGGGCGCCTGGCCCGCCTGCTCGGCCCGGCTCGGCCTCAACTCGGCCAGCCGGCACACCGCACCGCGGGTCACCACCCCCCGCCCGGCACCACAGCGGGCGGCCCAGGCGCCGGCCCACCAGCCGCCGCGGCACCCGCAGTTCCACCAGAAGCGGTACAAGCCGCGCCCGCACCGCAGCGCCCACGGCAGCACCGTCGTCGTCAACACCGGGGACACGCTCAGCGGTATCGCCTCCGCGTTTGGATTCCGCTGGCAGGAATTCCACCGGGTGAACCGCGAGGTGATCGGCAAGAATCCGGACCTCATTTTCCCCGGCACCCGCCTCGCGGTACCGCGCAGCAATTCCCACTGAGCGTCAATTCGGCGCGAAGTGCGCACGAAACGAGCACGAAGTAGTCGCGCTCCGCAACACGAAGTAGTCCCGATCCGAAACCCGTTCTGAGACCCGTAGCGGAATACCCGGGTATTCCCCAGCGGTGGGTTGCAGGCCGTCCGTGGCGCCGCGGACGGCCTGCCCGCGCGAGCGGACCGGCCCGGGAACACCCCGCCTCGCCGGACGAGGTGAGCCGGACCGGCCCCGCGGCGCCGTTCGAACGGGGTGCCCGCCTCAGCGGGTCAGGTCAGACCTTGGTGAAGCAGAGTGTGTAACTGCCGCCACTGCGACGACGGCCCGAATAGTCGATGCCGTAGTCGGCGCGCTTCCCGTTCTGCCCGCACTCCTGGCCGGCGCCGTACAGCCGCTCCACCATCTTGTACTCGGCCTCTGCGGAGCTGCAGTCGACGATCGTCGGCACCGGGGTGCCGTTCGGGTCCTGGACCTTGACGCAGTCACCGACATCCGGATTGTGCTTCTCGGCCTCCTTGGCCCGCGCGGACGCCGAGGCCTCCGCCTTCGCCTTGCCGCCGTTGGGATCGGTGTTGTAGTTCCACACGTACCAGCCGACGCCGCCGAAGACGGCCAGCACGACGACGGCGGTGATCAGCCCGCGCAGGGGGCTCCGCTGCGGCGGCCGCTGCTGCCCGCCCCGCTGCTGCGGGTACGCGTGCGGCTGCGGGGGCTGCTGACCGTACGGCTGCTGCGGCTGTTGCTGCCCGTACGGCTGCTGCGGCGGATACCCGTAGGGCTGCTGCGGCGGCTGGTTCTGGTAGGGCGGCGGTGCGGACACGGCTGAGGTCCCCCATGGTTGACTGCACTGACAGAGGTCAACGTGATGTTGACCGGTGCAGGCTACCTGCCGGCATCGGCCCGCTATCAGGCAGTCCCCGCGCCGGGGGCGCGCCGGGCTGAAGCTCTCCCGACTCCAGTTCGCCGGTGCGCCAGGGCGTGTCTGCGCGGATTCTCAGGCGGTCGCGTACACGCGGGTCGCGAACTCCGCGATCTGTTTGTCGTTGAGGTTCTTGGCGACATTGGCCTCGGTGATCATTCCGACCAGGCGGTGGCCGCCCTTCACGTCGATCACCGGCAGGCGCTTGATGTGGTTGTTCTCCATCGTCTCCAGCGCCTTGGTGGCATCCGCGTCAGCGTCGATCCAGTGCAGTTCTCCGGCCAGGGAACCGGCCTGCACGCTCGCCGGGTCCACTCCTTCCGCGCAACAGGTGACGACGATGTCGCGGTCGGTGATCATGCCCGTCAGCTTGTTGTTGTCGCCGCAGATGGGCAGAGCCCCGACGTCGAGGTCGCGCATCATCTTGGCCGCGTCGTAGAGCGACTCGTGCGCACCCACGCAGCGCACGCCGCCGGTCATGATGTCTCGGGCTCGCAGTTTGCCGGCCATGGTTCCTCCCGTCTCAGGAGTGTTGCTTGCCTCGCCTTCGATGACACCACGAATGGCCCCACGTCGCTTCCCGGAGAGGGGCCCGGCCGACCGTATCCGGCGCCCTCCCTTCCGTATTCCGTGACTGCCGGACCCGGCGCCGCTCCCGGGCGTAGGGTCGACGCCCGTGATGGCGAACCCCTTCTTCGAACCCAGTGAGCTGCCCTACGAGCTGCCGCCCTTCGCGCGGATCCGGCACGAGCACTATCTGCCCGCCTTCGAGCGCGGAATGGCCGACCAGCTGGCGGAGGTCGCGGCGATCGCCGGCCGCGCCGAGCCGGCGACCTTCGAGAACACCGTGGAGGCGGTGGAGCGCACCGGTGCGCTGCTGGGCCGGGTCCGCCGGGTGTTCTTCAACAAAGCGGCGGCGGACACGGACGAGGAGACCCAGGCGCTGGAGGCCGAGATCGTGCCCCGGCTGGCCGCCCACGACGATGCGCTGCTGCTCGACTCCGCTCTGTTCGCCCGGCTGGACACGGTCTTCGAGCAGCGCGAACGGCTCGGGCTGGACGCGGAGCAGCTGCGGCTGCTGGAGCGCCACCACACGCTCCGGGTCCGGGCCGGCGCACGCCTCGCCCCCGAGCAGCAGCGCCGGCTGCGGGAGCTGAACACCGAGATAGCCGCCCGGAGCACCGAGTTCCGCAGGAATCTGCGCGCCGCCACCGCCGATGCCGCACTGGTGCTGGACCACGCCGAGGAGCTGGCCGGGCTGCCGCCGGACCAGATCGCCGCGGCCGCGGAGAACGCCCATGCCCTGGGGCACAAGGGCAAGTTCGTGCTCAGCCTGAAGAACTTCTCGAACCAGACGGAGCTCGCGGCGCTGGACGACCCCGCGCTGCGCGCGCGCCTGCTCGATGCCTCGCTCCGGCGCGGCAGCGACAGCAACGGCCCGGTCGCCGTCGCGCTGGCCGCGCTGCGCGCCGAGCGCGCCGCCCTGCTCGGCTTCGCCAGCCACGCCGACTGGGAGCTCGCGGACCGGACCGCCGGCACCACCGGCGCCGTCGAGGACATGTTCGCCCGGCTGGCCGCGCCCGCCGTCGCCAGCGCGGAGCGCGAGGCCGCGGCGCTGGCCGAGGCCGCCGGCGTCGCGGAGATCCACGCCGCCGACTGGCAGTACTACGCCGAGCGGGTCCGCAAGGAGCGGTTCGACCTGGACGCGGCCGCGCTGCGGCCCTACCTGGAGCTGGAGACCGTACTGCGCGACGGTGTCTTCCACGCCGCCCGGCTGGTCTACGGGATCACCCTGACCGAGCGCCCCGATCTGGTGGCGTACCACCCGGACGCCCGGGTCTTCGAGGTGCACGACGCCGACGGCAGCGAACTCGGGCTGTACATCGGTGACTTCCACGCCCGCGAGTCCAAGCGGGGCGGCGCCTGGATGGACTCGCTGGTGGTCCAGTCCCATCTGCTCGGCCAGAAGCCGGTGGTGGTCAACAACCTCAACATCGCCAAGCCGCCGGAGGGCGAGGCGGTGCTGATGACCTGGAGCGAGGTCACCACGCTGTTCCACGAGTTCGGGCATGCGCTGCACGGTCTGTTTTCCGACGTCCGCTATCCGCTGCTGTCCGGCCTCCAGGTGCCGCGCGATTTCGTCGAGTTCCCCTCGCAGGTCAACGAGGTGTGGGCGGACTGGCCCGAGGTGCTGGCCCACTACGCCCGGCACCATGTCACCGGTGAGCCGATGCCGGCCGGCCTGCCGGCCCGGCTGCGTGAGGCGGAGAACTTCGGCGCGGGCTTCCGGATGGTGGAGCACCAGGCCGCCGCGGTGCTGGACTGGGCCTGGCACACCCTGTGCGCGGACGGTGAGCTGCCGGGCGAGGGCGACGCCGAGGCGTTCGAGGCGGCCGCCCTGGAGCGCGCTGGTCTCGCCATGACGTCGATCCCCCCGCGCTATCGCACCGGCTACTTCGCCCACATCTTCACCAGCGGGTACGCGGCCGGGTACTACGGCTACCGCTGGGCGGAGGTGCTGGACGCCGACGCGGTGCGCTGGTTCAGCGAGAACGGCAAGACGGTCCGCGAGAGCGGTGAGATCTTCCGCCGGGAGCTGCTCGCCAAGGGCGGCAGCGTCGATCCGCTGGCGGCGTTCCGCGCGGTGGTCGGGCACGATCCGGAGATCGGGCCGCTGCTGGCCCGGCACGGTCTGGCCGGCTGACCCGGGCCGGACCGGCGCCTCAGCCGGCCATGAACCGGTGCTGCGGCTCCCCGCGGAGGCGTCCCGCGGGGAGCTTGCGGCCGAAGGCGACCAGCAGCAGGTCCTGGGCGGCGCCGGACAGCGGCGCGCCGGCGCCAAAAGACCAGTCGAGGTCGTCGGCGCGCAGGGCGACGCCGCCGAGGTCGGCGCCGAAGAACCTGGCGGACCTCGGGGTGACGTGCTCCAGGAGGAGGCGCACCCGGTCTTCGGGGACCCGGCGGTCGAGGCCGAGGGCGACGGTGATGTCGAGGCCGTGCACCACGTCGTGGCCCAGCGCGGAGGCGAGTCCGCCGACCGGGGGCGTCCAGGGGTGGTGGGCGTTGTCCCGGAGGAAGGCGGCGAGTTCGCCCGTCGAAGCGCCGGCCGCGTCCTTGCGGGCGAGCCGGTCGGCCACCTTGTTGATGTTGCCGCCCGCCTTGAGGAGTTCGGCGGCCACCTTGGGGAACGAGTAGCGGAATCCCATCGACATATGGGCCGCGACCTCCCGCACCCGCCAGCCCGCGCAGAGCGTCGGCGCGTCCCACTGCTCGTCCGTCAGCCCCGTCAACAGGTCGGCCAGCTCCCGCCGTTCGGCCGCGATCGCCGTTTTGATGTCCATGGCTACAAGGATCTTGCTCTGGCTGCCATAAGTCCAAGAGCTGGTGGTTCTCCGGCCCATAACCGGGAGTTCTAGAATCCGGCCCATGGAACTCCGGCAGCTGCAGTACTTCGTCGCGGTGGTGGAGGAGGCGAGCTTCACCCGCGCCGCGGCTCGTCTGCATCTGGCGCAGCCAGGGGTGAGCGCCCAGATCCGGCAGCTGGAACGGGAGCTCGGTCAGCCGCTGCTGGACCGCTCCGGCCGTTCGGTGACGGTGACGGAGGTGGGTGCGGCGGTGCTCGCCGCCGCGCGGGCCGCGCTCGCCGCCGTCGAGGGCATCCGGCACACCGTCGACGAGTTCACCGGACTGCTGCGCGGCCGGGTCGCGATCGGGCTGGTCTCGGGCGCCACCATCGGTGCCTTCGACGTGCCCTCCCTGCTGGCCGATTTCCACGACGACCACCCGCAGGTGGAGATCTCCCTCACCGAGGACACTTCGGAGCGGATGCTCGCCGCGCTGCACGCCGGCGAACTCGATGTCGCGGTGATCGGTCTCGCGCAGGAGGAGCCGCCGCAGGGGGTCTCCCTGCAGATCCTGATCGATGTGCCGCTGGTCGCCGCCGTTGCGCCCCACGATCCGCTCTGTGCGCCCCCGGGACGCAGCAGCGTCCCGCTGACCGCGCTGCGCGACCGCCCGTTGATCAGCCTCCCGCGCGGTACCGGCCTGCGCGGCGTGCTGGAGCGCGCCTGCGCGGACGCCGGCTTCCGGCCCCGGATCGCCTTCGAGGCGGCCGCCCCGCCGGTGCTGGCACAGCTGGCCGCCCGCGGTCTCGGCGTAGCGGTGATTCCGGCCGTGCCGGCGGAGGCGGCGGAGTCCGGGCTGCGGATGCTGAGGATCACCGGGCCGCAGCCGCGCGGCCGGGTCGCGCTGGCCTGGCGGACGAAGGGCCCGGCCACTCCGGCGGCCAGGGCGCTGCTGGAGCGGCTGCGCAGCGCCCTGCCCGCGCCCGGCTGAAGCCCGGGGCTCACCAGGCGGTCGGCGCGTAGTCCTTCAGGAAGCAGCCGAACAGGTCCTCGCCGAGTTCGCCGCGGACGATCGGGTCGTAGACCCGGGCCGCGCCGTCGACCAGGTCGAGCGGGGCGTGGAAGCCCTCGTCGGCCAGCCGCATCTTTTCGGGGTGCGGGCGCTCGTCGGTTATCCAGCCGGTGTCCACGGCGGTCATCAGGATGCCGTCGGTCTCCAGCATCTCCCGGGCGCTGGTGCGGGTGAGCATGTTCAGCGCGGCCTTGGCCATGTTGGTGTGGGGGTGTCCTGCGCCCTTGTAGCCGCGGCTGAACTGGCCTTCCATCGCGGAGACGTTGACCACGTACTTACGGCGCGCGGCGGCCGCGGCGAGCGCCGGGCGCAGCCGGCTCACCAGCAGGAACGGCGCGGTCATATTGCACAGCTGGACTTCCAGGAGCTCGACCGGGTCGACCTCGTCCACCTTCTGGATCCAGCTGTTGGTCGCGTGCAGGTCCGGCACCAGACCGCCCGCGTCGATCGCGGTGCCCGCCTCGATCCGGGCGGGCGAGGCGGAGCCGGTGGTCAGGGCGAGCGCGGTGACGTCCTCGGCGGTCAGCGCGCCGGGGGTGGCCGGGCGGGCGGCGGGGAGGGCCGCGGGGGCGCCGCTGCCGAAGTGGCCCAGGACGAGGGAGGCCGGCAGCTCCCCGGCGGGCAGGGGCGCGGACTCGGCGGCGAGCAGCTGCCCGTACGCCTCGGGCGAGCGGCGGACGGTCTGCGCGGCGTTGTTGATCAGGATGTCGAGCGGGCCCTGTGCGCTCACCTCGTCGGCGAGCGCGATGACCTGGGCCGGGTCGCGCAGGTCGATTCCGACGATCTTGAGCCGGTGCAGCCACTCCGCGCTGTCCGGCATCGCCTTGAACCGGCGGACGGCGTCGTTCGGGAAGCGGGTGGTGATCGTGGTGTGGGCGCCGTCACGCAGCAGCCGCAGCGCGATGTACATGCCGATCTTGGCGCGGCCGCCGGTGAGCAGCGCGCGCCTGCCGGTGAGGTCCGTACGGGCGTCGCGGCGGGCCCGGTTCTCCTGGGCGCAGGGCCGGCAGAGCTGGTGGTAGAACGCGTCGACCTCGGTGTAGCGGGACTTGCAGACGTAGCAGGACCGGGGGCGCTCCAGGATTCCGGCGATCTCCGTGCTGACCGAGCTGGTGAGGGCCAGGCCCTGGGTCTCGTCGTCGATCCGGCCGGGCGCTCCGGTGGCGGTGGCCGCGGTCACCGCACGGTCGTTGGCGGTCTTCGCCGCCCGGCGTTCCTGGCGTCGGCGCTGCTTGACCTTGCGGTAGATGCCGGCGGTGGCGCGGCGTATGGCGATCGCGTCGGGGTGGTCGAGCGGCAGCGCGTCCAGCTCTTCGAGCACGCTCAGGCAGACCGCCATCCGCTCCGAGTCGATACCCGCGCCATCGGCCCGGCCTGTTTCGGTCACCGTCATCGCCGCTGCCGCTTCCCTGGGATCGTACGTTCTATTTCTCTTGCTTCGGCGGAACTGTACGTAGACGGGGGCGGGTCCGCCAAACCGGTGCGCGCCGGGCGCCGGCCGCGGGCAGGGCGCAAGGGAATCCTCCGGAGCTGCTCACTCCGCGCCGGAACCGCACTGTTCGTCGTCCTTGACCACGGTGAGGGTGACCTTGCGGTCCGCCCTGGGCGTGCCGGGCGCCGGGGTCTGGTCGCAGACCTTCCAGGAGGACGGCCAGAGCACATGGCGGCCCGCCCCGCGCCCGTCCTTGAACTGGATCCCGGTGTCGTAGTCCAGCGCCTGGAAGGCCTCGACCAGGCCCTTGCCCGTCACATCGGGCATGGTGTGGCCGTCGGCGTGGGCGAGTCCGCCCATTGCCAGCGCGCAGAGGGCCAGCGCCGCGGCGGTGGCGGACTTCGCGGCGAGGGTCTTCGTGGCGACGGGCCGTGCGGTGCCGCCGTTCGCGCTGCGGGTGTGTGCGGTGAGGATGTCGTTCACCACCGGGAAACGATCCGTGCCGGAGACGGTCACTCGTGGTCAGCCGGCGCCCTTTCCCGGGCACCCACCAGGTCCCGGGCCAGGGCGCTGCGGGAGAGCAGTACGGCGCCCCACAGGACCAGGGCGATGCCCAGCGCCTCGGGGAGCAGCCACCAGCCGGTCCGCACCCGTTCGTCGAAGAGGGTGACGCCCAGCGACAGGCTCACCAGGGCGTCGCCGAGGGTGAGCACCGGCTGTGAGGCCGTGAGCGGTCCGGACTGCATCGCGTTTTCGAAGAGGAAGAGCGCCAGCACTCCGGCAGCCGCGAAGCCGTAGGTCTGCCAGGACGCGAAGAACGCGCCGGGGCCGCCGGTCTCCCAGGTGCGGGTGGCGTCCTTCATCAGGGCCGCGGTGAGTGCATAGCCGACCGCCGCGGCCGCGGCGAAGCAGGCCGCCCGTACGCCGCCCGCTCCCCGGCGCAGCGCGGCGCCGACCGCCGTGGCGATCACCGCGGCGCAGACCACCAGGGCCGGGACCCAGCGGCTGAACGGGGCCTGTTCGGTGCCGAGGGTCGGCGCGGCGGCCGCGAGGGCCGATCCGAGGCCGATGACGATCAGCGCCACGCCCCTCCAGCCGTCGCGGGAGATCCGCCCGCCGAGGAGCAGCCGCCCGATCAGCAGGGTCAGCGGCAGTTCGAGGACGAAGAGGGGCTGGACCACCGACAGCGCGCCGCGGGACAGCGCCAGCGCCTGGAAGCAGGCGGCGGCGATGACCGCGAGCATCCCGCCGAGCCAGGCGGCACGGTGCAGCAGATCGACGAGCAGGCCCAGGCGCAGCCCGGCGGAGAGCGGGACGGTGCGTGCGGCCCGGCGCTGGAGCACCGTCGCCAGAGCGTTGCTGGCCGCCGCGAGCAGCGCGAACAGCACGGCCGGCCATACGGTCATGCGTCCACCTCCTGCGCGCTGCCCGGCGCCGACGCTATCCGGACGGGGGTGGGCACCGGCGGACGACACGGGCACGGGACGGCGGCGATCCGGTGCCGCCGCGGCCCGGGGAATGACACACGTTCGGGCCGTCCCGGTGGCCCGCGGGTTCCGGTGGCTGAAGGCTGGGGGCGAGGGTGCGTCCGTCCCGCACAAGGAGTTACCGATGGCCCCCACGTACCGCTACGACGACCTGAGCGCCCTGTTCGTCAACTGCACGCTCAAGCGTTCCCCGGAGACGAGCAACACCGACGGGCTGGTCGACAAGAGCCGCGGGCTCATGGCGGACAACGGTGTGACCACCGAGGTGGTGCGGGCCGTCGACCATGACATCGCGACCGGGGTGTGGCCGGACATGACGGAGCACGGGTGGGCGTCCGACGCCTGGCCGGAGCTGTACGCGAAGGTGCGGGCCGCCGACGTCCTGGTGCTCTGCGGGCCGATCTGGCTCGGCGACAACAGCTCGGTGATGAAGCGGGTCATCGAGCGGCTCTACGCCTGTTCCAGCGTGCTCAACGACCGTGGCCAGTACGCCTACTACGGCAGGGCGGGCGGCTGTCTGATCACCGGCAACGAGGACGGGATCAAGCACTGCGCGATGAACGTCCTCTACAGCCTCCAGCACCTCGGCTACACCATTCCGCCGCAGGCCGACGCCGGCTGGATCGGCGAGGCCGGGCCCGGTCCCTCGTACCTGGACCCGGGCTCGGGCGGCCCGGAGAACGACTTCACCAACCGCAACACGACGTTCATGACGTGGAACCTGATGCATATCGCGGCGATGCTCAAGCGGGCCGGCGGCATCCCGGCGCACGGCAACCAGCGCACCGCGTGGGACGCCGGCTGCCGCCCGGACTCCGCCAACCCCGAGCACCGCTGAGCGCCCGGGACCGGGGCCGCGCCGTATGAGGGACGTTCCGATCCCGCCGTCCTCCCCCCGATGGCCCCGGTACGTCCGGTTCGCCCCGGGCGCCCTGGTCGTCAGCGGGCTCGTGTGGAACGCGCTGTCTCCGCAGGAGTACTGGGGCGATCCCATGCTGACGGCGGCCAGCGTGACGGCCGGTGCGCTGCTCTCGCTGCGGCACACGCTCGCGGTGGGCCTCGCCATCGTGTGCGGCGTCTTCGCGCTGACGGTGAAGGACGGCACCGCAGACGACATCGTGGGCCACCTGGAGCTCGCCAACACGCTCTTCGCCGCGCTCATGGGGGTCGGGGTCAATCGGGTGATCGCCCGCCACGGCCGCCATCTGGACGTCGTCCGTACGGTCGCGGAGGCCGCCCAGCGTGCCGTGCTGCCCGCACCGCCGGAGCGCATCGGTCCGCTGGCCATCGCGGCGCGCTACCAGGCCGCCCAGAGCGAGGCCCGGATCGGCGGCGACGCCTACGCCGTCCAGCGGACCCCGTTCGGCGTCCGGCTGCTGATCGCCGACGTGCGCGGCAAGGGACTGGGCGCGGTCAGCGCGGTGTCGGTGGTGCTGGGCGCCTTCCGCGAGGCCTCCCAGGAGGTGCCGGAGCTGGCGGAGCTGGCCGACCGGATGGAGCGCGCGCTGCTGCGGGAGAGCGAGCAGACCTCCGAGGAGGTCCGGCTGGAGGGCTTCGTCACGGCCCTGATCTGCGAGATCCCTGCGGGGGACGGCAGGCTGCGGCTGCTGAACTGCGGGCACCCCGCGCCGTACCTCTGCGTCGGCTCCGAGGTGCGCGCGCTGGAGACCGGCGAGCCGGGTCTCCCCCTGGGCATGGGCGTGCTGGGCGGGGCCCGGCCGGCTCCGGCCGACCGGCCCTTCCCCGCGGGCAGCACGCTGCTGCTGGTCACCGACGGCGTGACCGAAGCCCGCGACCGCAACGGAGCGTTCTACGACCCCGCGGCACAACTGGGGGGCCTGGGACCGTTCCGGGAACCGCGGGAGGTCATCGATCTGCTGGCGCGGGAGATCGAGCGCTGGACCGGCGGGCCGCGCGACGACGACATGGCGATGCTCGCGCTCACCCGTCAGCCGATGCCGGCGCCGAATCTCCTCGTGTGATACGGGCCTTGCGGGGCGAGAAATGAGAAGATCAAGCAGAGCATCAGCATCCGCACGAGCGAGCCATCGCTCCCGCGCAGATCGGAGTTGATGTGTCCGAGCACAGATCAGCACTGCACAACGGATCCGCACTCCACAACTCTTCGGCAGAGCAGAACAGTTCGGCGCCGCACGGCAGAGCGGCACGGCACGGCAGACCGGCCGCACACGGCGGTTCGGAACGGCCCGCGGGATCGGCGGCGCACGGCAGTCCGGCGCCGCAGGACAGATCCGCACTGCTGAGTCAGCGGGCCGCCGTCATCCTTCTGCTGGGTGTCCTCACCGCCATCGGCGCCGGGGTCCTCACCTGTTTCAACGGCGGCACCCTGCCGTCCGCGGCCCTGGTCGGCGGCGCGGCCTTCGGCGCCGGCGTCACCTTCTTCCATACGGTCATCGACTGAGCTCAAGTCCCGTGGCCGGCGCCGTACTTCGGCGAGCCGGGCGGTACCGTGCGGCGGCCTGCGGGACGCGATACCGCACGCGGTGACCACTGCGTGGCGGCCGGGGACGGTTTTCGCGGCCCCGCACGGTCGTGGTCGAGCAGCCGGTGCACGGCGGCGCGGACGGCGGCGCCGAGGCCCGGTGCGGGCGGGGCGGGCCCCGGGGCGGATTAGTTGAAGGAGAAACGTAGGAGGAAACGTATGCGGGTGGTGTGGCGGTGTGCGCCGGGGCCGCGTGGAGGCGCCGGGGCTGACGGACGGCGCCCGTGCGGCGCCCGCCGACTCCACAGCGTGACCGAGGTGCCGGTGTCCGGGGACCGATCCCGACACCGGCGGAATTCGCGGCCCCGCATACGCTGCGCGGCCGCACCGCTAGTGCCAGACTTGAGGCACCGCGCCCGGCCGCCGGCCGGGGCCCTTGTCGCCGAGGGGAACATCATGACCTGGGCATCTTGGACCACAGTCGGGATCCACGCCCTACCCGGCGCGGTTCGCACGGAAGAGATCGGCGTGATCAACGGCGACCTGACCATCCACACGACCTGGTCGGAGAACCTGGCCCATGTGGCCGTGCAGCACACCGGGTCCTCGGACTGGTACACCATGGCCGGCAGCCCCGTCCCCTGCCCGTCCGAAGAGGCCAGCCGCAGCTTCCACCAGGCCGTCGTCGAAGCCGTACGGGGCGGCGAGCGGGCCGATGCATCCCTGGAGGAGCTCTTCAATCCGCAGGGCGCGGCCGCTCCGGCGGATCAGCCGACCCAGACCCGCGGGCAGCGCGAGTCGTAGCGCGGACACTCCCTGAGGCCGGGGGCGGACACGCCGTGAGGCCGGGGACGGACACGCCGTAGCCCCTGTAGCCCCCGTAGCCCCGCCTGTCTCCCCAGGTCATCCATCGCCCGGCGCATAACGGCGCCGCTCCGTAGCGTGCGCGCACCGCGCCCCCGGCCCATCGGCCCGGCGCATCGGCCCGGCGCATCGCCCCCCCGAATCAGCCCGGCGCATCGCCCCGGCGATCCGTGCGGCAATTCGGTGCGGCAGTGGGGCAACCCTTTCGCGCCTCTCCGGGTCTCTTGAGACAGACCACAATTGGTCACCTTGTGACTACCCAAACATGACCAATTGTCAAATTTCGACGACAAATCTCGAATACTGATCATTTCGCTTTACATGCCCATGCCAGGGCATACAGGGTTTGCGCGGGGTCTCACGGCCCCCGCGGTGCGCAACAGCACCGCGTGTACGGGTGGTTGGCCTGCCCACCGCCCCACAGCGCTAAGGACCCCCATCAGTGCGTAGACCCCACATACGCAGCCGCCGCCTGGCCATAGCCGTCGCGGTGGCCACGGCCGCGACCCTCACGGCCGGAGTGGCGACCGCAGCCGCGACCACGGCGGCCCCGCCGGCCGCGGCCCCCTCCTCAACTCCCTCTGCTGACAAGGCCGTTGAAGCCGCCCGCAGCGCGGCGCAGGCGCACTCCCCGGCCACCGGAGTCGGCAAGCAGGACACCCTCAAGGCCGTCGACACGATGATCGACCCGGACGGCCGGCAGCATGTCCGTTTCGTCCGGACCCATCGCGGACTGCCGGTGCTCGGCGGCGACCTCGTCATCCATCTGACCGCCGACTCCGCGTACGAGGGCGTGACCCGGGCCTTCCGCCACGAGGTCCAGGTGCGCACCACCGACCCGAAGCTGTCGGCCGGTCAGGCCCGCTCCAAGGCCGCCGCGGTGGCGAAGGGCGACGCCGGCGAGGCCGAACTGGTCCTGGCCGCCCAGGGCGACCGGACGACGCTGGCCTACCAGGTGCAGGTCGCCGACAGCCGCACCACGGAGGCCGGCGGCGCCCGTACGGTCGTCCTCGACGCCGCCACCGGGTCGGTGCTCAGCAACACCCCGGAGAACGACTCGTTCCTCTCCCCCGCCCTCAAGGACAAGCTGCGCGAGCGGGGCGAGCGGCTCAACCCGGTGACCGGGCTGGTGGCCCCCGCTCCGCCCGCCGGGGACCAGGCGGCCGGGGCCGCCGGCTATCCGTCCGCGGCCAAGGGCACCGGCTCGTCGTTCTTCGTCGGCAGTGTGCCGCTGTCCACCACCAGGACCGCGAAGAAGTCGTACACCCTCAAGGACTCCACCCGGGGGAACACCGAGACCCGGGACGCCGGGGACAAGGAGCTGGAGAAGTTCACCAGCGGCAAGGCGTTCACCAGCACCACCAACCGCTGGGGCAACGGCACCACGGGCAACCGTGCCACCGCCGCCGTGGACGCCCAGTACGGCATCACCAGCACCCTGGACTTCTACAAGAAGACCTTCGGCCGCAAGGGCATCAAGAACGACGGCCGCGGGGCGCGCGCCCTGGTGCACTTCGGCAACAAGGTCGGCAACGCGTTCTGGTCCCCGGACTGCGGCTGCATGCTCTACGGCGACGGTGACGGCCGGACGTTCACCAAGCCGCTGGTCGTCCTGGACGTCACCGGCCATGAGCTCAGCCACGGCGTCGTCGACGCGACCGCGGGCCTGCGGCCCACCCGCGTCGACGAAGAGGGCAACCAGTTCGGCGAACCCGGCTCGCTCAACGAGTCGCTGGCGGACATCTTCGGCAGTGCGGTGGAGTTCGCCACCAACAACCCGAAGAACCCCCCGAACTACCTCCTGGGCGAGAAGCTCGGCCTGGAGCAGAAGTTCCTGCGCCGCCTGGACAAGCCGTCCCTCGACAAGCTCGAAGGAACCGTCGACTACTGGTCGAAGGAGTCCTACGACACCGAGGTGCACGCCGGCTCCGGTGTCTCCTCGCACGCCTACTACCTGCTCGCCGAGGGCAGCGGGAAGAAGAAGATCGGCGGCGTGACCTACGACTCCGCCACCTTCGACGGCTCCAAGGTGACCGGCATCGGGCGGAGCAAGGCGACGGCGATCTTCTACCGGGCGATGACCCGGTACATGGTCTCCACCACCGACTTCCACGACGCCCGGACCGCGACCCTGCACGCGGCCAAGGATCTGTACGGCGCCAGGAGCACCGAGTACAAGACGGTGAACAAGGCCTGGGCCGCGGTGAACGTGACGGCGGCCAACACTCCGTCAGCCAAGCACTGAGCACGGGCCCCGGCTCGTGGTGCCCCCGCCCGCCGGGCGGGGGCACCGTGCTTTCCCCGTCGGCGGTCCTCGACGTCACGGCCCGCCGGCGCCTACGTTTGAGCTCATGATCACCGATCGCGGCAGCGGGCAGCGGCGTCCCGGCTATCCGGTGGCGGCGGGCGTGTTCGCCATCGGCATGGCCGGTACGACCCTGCCGACTCCGCTGTACGGGCTCTACCGCGAGCAGCTGGGCTTCTCCGAGCTGATGGTGACCGTGGTCTTCGCCGTGTACGCCCTCGGCGTGATCACCGTTCTCTTCCTCGCGGGCAACCTCTCCGACGAGACGGGCCGGCGCCCGGCGCTGCTGTGTGCCCTGGGGCTGTCGGCGGCGAGCGCACTGTGCTTCCTCTTCGAGGGCGGGCTGCCGCTGTTGCTGCTGGGGCGGGTGCTGTCCGGGTTCGCCGCCGGCCTGTTGAGCGGTGCCGCCACCGCGGCCGTGCTGGAGCTGGCCAGGCCCGGCCAGGAAGGCCACGCGGGATTCGCCGCGACCGCCGCGAACATGGGCGGCCTCGGCTGCGGCCCGCTGCTGTCCGGGCTGCTGGCCCAGTACGCGCCCTGGCCGCTGGCCCTGCCGTTCCTGGTGCACCTGGTGCTGGTGGCCGTGGCGGCCGTGGCGACCTGGCTGCTGCCGGAGACCGTCGCGCACCCCCACCGGCCCCGTGCCCTGCGGCCCCAGGGGCTGCGCGTGCCGCCCGAGGTGCGCGGGGTCTTCGCTCCGTCGGCGGTCGCCGCCTTCGCCGGGTTCGCGCTGCTGGGCCTGTTCACCGCCGTCGCACCCGCCTTCGTCAGCCAGACCCTGGGCGTGCAGAACTTGGCCGTCGCCGGATTGATCGTCTTCACGGTGTTCCTGGGCTCGACCGCCGGGCAGCTGCTGACCGGACGGATCGGCGTGACCCGGGCGCTGCCGGTCGGCTGTCTGGTGCTGGTGGCGGGGCTGCTGCTGGTGGCCGCGTCCCTGGCCGTCGTCGCCCTGCCCGTCCTGGTCATCGGCGCGGTCTGCGGGGGCACCGGCCAGGGGCTGGCCTTCCGCGCCGGACTGACCGCGGTGGGCCGCGCGGCGCCGCCCGAGCACCGCGGCGGCACCATCTCGGCCTTCTTCCTCGTCGCCTACCTCGGCATCTCCCTGCCGGTCGTCGGGGTCGGAGCGCTCACCCTGGAGCTCGGCCTGCGCGGGGCGGGCCTGACCTTCGCCGCCTGCGTCATCGTGCTGGCGGTGGCCGTCGGCCTGTACGTCCTGCGGCGGCCGCTCCCCGGCACCGGCTGACCGGGCCCCCGGGGAGCCGCACCGGCCCTACCCGGCCGCCAGCCGTACCCGCAGCTGTTTCGGCCCCCGGGTGAAGACCCCGGCGTCGGCGGGCGCCGTACCGTCCGCGAAGTCCATGGCGGGAAAGGCGTCGAGGAGCTGGTTGACGCCGGTCTCGACCTCGGCCCTGGCCAGCAGGGCGCCTACGCAGAAGTGCCGGCCGAGGCCGAAGGCGACGTGCCGGGCGGCGGCGCTGAAGGCGCTGTCCGGGGTGAGGTCGGCGCGAAAGACGTCGAAGGCGTCGGGCCGCGCGTACCGGCTCTCATCGCGGTTGGCGGCACCGATCAGACAGGTGACCGTGGCGCCCGCGGGGACGGTGCCGCCGCTGAGGGTGACGTCCGCAGCGGGCTGACGCATGATCATCTGGACCGGCGGGGTGCAGCGCAGCGTCTCGGCGAAGGCGACCGGCACCAGCGACCGGTCGGCGCGTACCGCGGCGAGCTGCTCGGGGTGGGCGAGCAGATGGCGGAAGAGCAGCCCGAGGGCCTTGTCCGTGGTCTCGCCGCCCGCGGCCAGCAGCAGACTGACGAACGCGGTGATGTCCTGATCGCTCATCCGGACGCCCTCGACCTCGGCGGTGCAGAGCCTGGAGAGCAGGTCGTCGCCGGGTGCGGCACGGCGTTCCCGGATGACCGGGTGCAGATAGGCGGCGAGCTCGCGGCCCGCGCGGCGGCCGGCGTCCGCGACGCCGGGGTCCTGGGCGAGGTTGGACAGGAAGGCGACGACCGCGACGTACCAGCCGTGGAAGCGGTCGTGGTCGGCCCGGTCCAGACCGAGCATGTCGACGATCACGTTGATCGGGAAACGGGTCGCGAACCGCGCCACCAGGTCGGTCTCCTCCGCGTCGCGGAAGGCGTCGATCAGCTCGCGGGCGTTGCGCTCGATGACCGGGAGGAACGTCTCGCGCAGCTCCCGGCCGCGGAAGGCGGGGGCCACCAGGGCGCGGCGTACGGCGTGTTCGCGGCCGCTCATCTGCGGGAGGGTGCGGCCGCCGTGTGCCGGTTCGATCTGCCACGTGTAGTTGTCGCTGGTGAACACCGGCTCGCGGAAGGCCCGTTCCACGTCCTCGTACCGGGAGATCAGGTAGCTGTCGATGCCCTTGTCGTGGAAGAGCGGATAGTGCTCGCGCAGGATGCGGTAGGCGGGGTACGGGTCGGCCGCGAACTGGGCGGACAGGATGTCGGGCGGCGGGGGGATGCTGGTCACGGGCCGTGAGGCTAGGGACGGGCGGTGTCCCCGTCCAGGGTGCGTGTGGTGGTGCGCGGAGGCGGTCGGGGGCGCATGGCCGCCCGGGCCTCGCGCAGGGCCGGCGCGTCAGTCGTCGCGGGCGGCGCGCAGGCGGGCGGCCTCGCGGGGCGCGTTCTCGTTGGGCCGTCCCGCGCGGGAACCGGCGAGCTTCGCGGCGAGGTGCGCGCCGACCGTGGTGGGCGGGTAGAGCGGCTCGGTGCCGGCCGGGACACAGCCGGGCAGGCAGCCGATCTCCGCGTCCCAGTTGCCGTCGTGGAAGTACGCGGCCGAGCGGCGCCGGACGAGCCGTCCCGTGGCGTCGGTGGGCGGCAGGACCCTGTGCATCGTCGACAGCCAGCGGCCGTTGGTCCAACGGGCCAGCAGATCCCCGAGGTTGACCAGCAGACAGCCGGGCTCCGGCAGTACGTCGTGCCACTCTCCGCGGGTGTCGAGGATCTGCAGCCCCGGCACGCGGTCGGCCCACAGCACGGTGACGATGCCGTAGTCGGTGTGCGCGCCCATCCCCATCCGGGCGCGGCCGATGACGGTCTCCTCGTCAGGGAGCGGGTAGTGGTTCATGCGCAGCGTGTCGACGGAGTGGTCGGTGAACGGCACGAAGTAGCCCTCGCCCAGGCCCAGCGCGTGCGCGAAGATCCCGGTCAGCTGGCGGGCGAGGGCCCCGGCCTGGGCGCACCACTCCTCCACCGCCCGGCGAAAGCCCGGCAGCGGCGGCCAGATGTTGGCCGGGTACAGCGCCTCGGGGAGGTCCAGGCCGGGGTGGGCGGACGCTTCGGAGCCGACGTTGAAGGCCTCGAAGAGGTCCTCGGCGGCCGCGGGCACGCCCAGGCTCAGGCTGAGTTTCTCGGAGCGTGGCGGGGTGTAGCCGCGGTTGATGTCGGGGGACGGCGCACGCAGCTGCTTCTTCTCCTCCAGGGGAAGCGCGAAGAAGGCGTCCAGCGCGTCGGCGAGGGCCTGCGCCGTGGACTCGGGGATCCCATGCCCACGCAGCTGCAGAAAGCCGACGGTGCTCGCCGCCCGGTCGATCGCCGTCGCGATGGCCGCGCGGTGGCCGTCGGTGCCGGTGTGCCAGTCGGTGATGTCGATGACGGGTACCTCCGGTACGCCGTCCACGGTGGCGGCCCTTCCCGCGCTCGTGCCCATCGTGAGACGTCCCTTCGTCGGCGGGTGCGCTCCGCTCCACGGTGCGGCTCAGCACGTGTGGTTCAGCATTCTGCTGCACCGGCGCCGGGTGCCACCGGGCTGCGCCATTCCGGGGAGCGGCCGAGTGAGGTGAGGAGGTGTGCCAGGGGGCTCGCGTCGGCGTGCGCCGGGAGTGCGGGGCGAAAGGGGCTGCCGGGGGCGCGCCGGTTGTGGCCGTCGGGGACGGCGCGGGCTATCGGCAGGGCGGCCCGCAGGAGTTCGGGGCCGGGGTCGTAGGCGAGGTCCAGGGTGCGGGCGACGTCCCAGGCGTGCACCACGTAGTCGATGAGGTGGAAGCCGATCGCCCGGTGGGCGGGGAAGGTCCGGTCGGTGGTGAATTCGGGGAGGGCGAACGGGCGGTCGGGGGTGTCGACGGTCGCGAAGGCCGCGACGACCTTGTCGGCGGCCTGGTGGTACCGCGCGACGGGGTCGTCGCCGAGGGGGCGGACCGTCCAGTGCGCCGGGTCTTCGCCGTCGCCGAGCGCCGCCGCGGCGAATCCGTGGTGCTGGGCGGTCATATGGGCGAGCAGATCGGCCAGCGTCCATGCCGAGCAGGGTGTCGGCCGGGACAGATCACCGGGGGTGGTGCGGCGGACGAGGTCCACGCTGTCCTGGACCGCCTGGGCGTGGAGCCGCCTGAGGGTGTGCAGGCTCCCGCCGCCGCCATCCGGGCCCGTACCCGCGGCCGTGTCCGTACTCGCGGCCTCTTTATTGATATGCATGTGCTTACGATCTGCGTGAGCATACGAATTGTCAACGGGTATTTTCGTGACCATGGCCAAGAGCGCAGCCGACAGGGACACCACAGCCGGAGGGCGGCCGCACCGTCCCGACCTGGCGGCGATGGTCGTGCCGTTGGGGCGCGCCCTGATGGCCGCCGAGCGGCCGGTGCTCGACGCCCACGGCCTGACCATGTGGGCGTATGCGGTGCTGCTGCACCTCGACGAGACGCCGATCCGCACCCAGGCCGCGCTGGCCGAGGCCATCCGGGCCGACAAGACCCGCATCATCGCCGTCCTCGACGATCTGGAGGCACGGGAGCTGATTCACCGTCAGCCCGACCCCGGGGACCGGCGGGTGCGGCTGCTGTCCCTCACGGCCGAGGGGCGGCGGCTGCGGGATGCCGCACAGTCCGCGATCCAGCTGGGCGAGGAGCGGCTGCTCGCCCAGCTGCCGGCGGCGGACCGGTCCGGCTTCCTCAGGGGGTTGCAGGCGCTGTCCGCACTCCCGGAGCTGTCGGCCGGAAAGCCCTGACGGGCGCGGGCCGGGGGCCGGGCAGGTCCGGTCCCGCACAGATGCGCCGGTGCCGGCCGAACGACGTGGTCGTGGCGGCCGGCACCGACGGATTGCCGGTCGTGATTACTTGCGGCCCTTGCCGCAGCCCTTGCTGAAGACCGGTTCGCCGTCCTTGAAGCCTGCGAAGAACCAGCAGTGGTGGTGGCGGTCCTTGTGGTCCTTGCCGTGAGCCAGGGTGGCGCTCGCACCGCCCATGACGATGGTGGTTGCCAGGGCGCTGGCGGCGATCGCGGCGCGGATGCGCATGTCTGCTCCTCAGGAGGATCAAAAGGGGTGTTTAGACCCTCTCAGGGATCACCTTCGCCGCTTCCCGCAAAACCTGACTCCTCGTTAATTGGGCGAGTCGGAGTAAGACACCGCGGTCGGCGCTCTGTTCACCGCCGGTCGCCGCTGCGGCAGACCGAAGGTCACCAGCGCCACGGCCACGGCGAGGAAGGCGGACAGTACGGCGAAACCGGTCACACTGGAGCCCGTGGTGTCGGTCAGCCAGCCGACCAGATAGGGGCCGGCGAATCCGCCGAGGTTCCCCAGGGCGTTGATCAGGCCCATGGCGACGGCCACCACGTCAAGGCGGAGCAGCTCGCCGGGGATCGCCCAGAAGGGGCCGTACGGGGCGTAGACCGCGGCGGCCGTCAGGCACAGCAGCAGCATCCTGGGCAGCGCACCGTCCACCGCCTGGCCCAGCAGCAGGGCCGCGATGCCCACGAGGAGGGGGACGGCCACCGCCTGCCGTCGTCTGCCGGTGCGGTCGGACCACGCGGCGTTGGCGATCATGACGGCCAGGGCGACGGTGAAGGGGATCGCGGTGAGCAGCCCGACCTCGGTGGGCGATCCGTCGTGGGTCAGCTCCTTGATGACGGACGGCAGCCACAGGTTGAAGCCGTAGAAGCCGGTGATCCAGAAGAAGTAGACGCCGATGAGCGCCAGGACCGGCCGCTGTGTGACCGCGTCGAGGTACGAGCCGCCGCCCGCCGGTGGCTTGGCGGCCTCGTCGGCGGCGATCGCGCGCTCCAGGTGGCCGGCCTCGGCGCGGGAGATCCACCGGGCCTGCGCGGGCCGGTCGGCGACGGTGAACCACCAGACCACCGCCCACAGCAGGGGCGGCAGGCCCTGGAGCACCAGGACCCAGCGCCAGCTGGCGTGGTCGAGCATCCAGCCGGACAGCGGAGCCATCAGGACCGAGGACAGCGGCAGGCAGGCCATCCACAGCGCGTTGGCGCGGGCCCGCTCGCGCAGCGGGAACCAGGAGGCGAGCAGGATGAGGACCGCGGGCCAGACACCGCCCTCGAAGAAACCCAGCACGAAACGGGCCACGTAGAACTGCGACTTCGTCTGCACGAGGCCGGACAGCGCGGCGGCCAGCCCCCACGCCAGCATGAGCAGCAGCACCGTCTTACGGGCGCTCCAGCGCTGTGCGAGGATCGCGGCCGGGATCTGCAGGAAGACATAGCCGACGAAGAAGACGCCGCCGACCAGCCCCTTGTCGGCGTTGGACAGCTCCAGGTCGCCGTGCAGGTACGGGAGGATGACGGAGACGTTGTTCCGGTCGAGGTACGCCAGCATGTACATGACGGCGGCGACGGGGATGACGTACACCCAGCGCTGGGCGGGGGCGGCCCCCGCGGTCGGTTCCGTCATCGGGCGGCTGCCGCTCCGTAGGCGGCGCGGATCCGGTCGGTGCAGCCGCTGAATTCGGCGGCGGCGCGGAAGGCCGCGGCCATGGTGCCGTGCGAGGCGCGGCCGCTGCCCGCAATGTCGAACGCGGTGCCGTGGTCGACGGAGGTCCGCAGGATCGGCAGGCCGACGGTGACGGATACCGTGCCGTCGAAGTCGACGGTCTTGGCGGGGATGTGGCCCTGGTCGTGGAAGTGGGAGAGCACGCCGTCGAAGCGGCCTTCGAGGCCCTGGTGGAAGACCGAGTCGGCGGGGACCGGCCCTACGACGCCGAGGCCTTCGGCGGCCGCCTTCACCACCGCCGGGCGCAGAGCGGTGATCTCCTCGTCGCCGAAGTGGCCGCCCTCGCCGCCGTGCGGATTGATCGCGGCGACCGCGAGCCGGGGCTCGTCATGGCCGAAGACGCGCAGTGCGGTGACCGCGTGCCGGATGGCGGCCGCGACCCGCTCCTCGGTGATCTGGTCGAGGGCCTTGCGCAGCGCGAGATGGCGGGTGGTGAAGAAGATCTTGAGGCCGCGGACCACGAACATGGTGTCGAAGTGTGCGGCACCGGTGAGCTCGCCGAGCATCTCGGTGTGGCCGAGGTGCCGCGAACCGGCGGCCCAGATGGCCTCCTTGTTGATCGGCGAGGTGACGATGCCGTCGACCTCGCCGGCGAGCGCGGCGCGGGTGGCCGCCTCGATCGCGGCCACGGCGGAGCGGCCCGCGACCGCGTCGACCGTGCCCCAGGGGAGGTCGCCGGGCGCGATGCCGAGGTCGAGCACGTCGATGGTCCCGGGCTCGAACCGCGCCTCGCCGACCGCGCCCACCGCGTTGACCTCGACGTCCAGCCCGCAGACGGCGACGGCGCGGCGTAGCGCGGCGGCGTCGCCGACGGCCAGGCCGCGGCCGAGTGCGGCGGTCGCCGGGTCGGCGAGCGTACGGGCGGTGATCTCGGGGCCGATGCCGACGGGATCGCCGAGGGTGACGGCGAGGACGGGCAACGGGCGGCCGGAAGCGGAGCGGTGGCCGGCCGGCGGCTGAGGGGTGGTCATGGCTCGCCTTTCACGGTGCGGTTGCGGGGTTCCTGGGCGCGCGGGGGCGGGGCGGGGCGTCGAGTGGGCGTGCGGTGGGCGGTGCGGGGTCCGGTGGCGGTCATGAGGCGCTCAAGGCGCGGCCGAGGGTGTGCCGGGTGCAGGCCGCGCGCAGATGCTCCAGGCAGTCGCGGGCGGCGTCGGGGCCGCCGATCAGTCCGCCCTTCGTGGCGAAGAGCAGTCCGTCGTGCGGGCCGCCGACCAGATGTCCGGCGATGGCCAGCGGCAGTACCTCGGTCTCGATGGCGAAGCCGTCGGCGCCCAGCGCCGAGGTGACGGCCGCGGCGACATCGCCGCCCGACGCGTACAGCCCGCCGGGGCTCAGTTCGGCGACCGCTCGCCGGGACACCTCGGCCAGACAGCGCAGGATGCGCCCGGCGGTCCTGGGATCGGGTACCGCGACGCCCGCCCCGAGGGCGGCCGCCGGCGGCTCGGCGGCGACCCGCACGCCGAGCACCGTCGCGCCCTCCTGCGCCGCCGCCCGCAGGGCCGAGAGCACCCGCTCGGGGTCCGGGTCGGCGGGGTCGAGGCCGGCCCAGCGGGCGCCGAGCGCCGTTTCCGTACGGGCGAGTTGGGTGCGGGTGCGGTCCGTGACGCTGCCGACGACGGCGAGGACGCGGGCGGCGGGGCCGCTCTCGGGGCGCAGGCCCAGCTCGGCGGCGAGGGCGGCGCCGAACGGTCCGGAGTCCAGCGCGACCCAGCGGATGCCGTCCTCCTCGGCGAGGCGGGCGGCGGCGGCCGCGACCGTGCGCAGATGGGCGTTCTCGGTGGCATCGCAGACCGTGATCTCGGTTCGGCTCGCCCGCAGCGCCGCGGCCACCGCCTCCACGCCGCGCTCGACCACGTCCAGCGCCAGTTCGCCCGTGGTGCGCCGGCTCTGTGCGCCCAGGACGTCCGCGACCCGGGAGTGCCGTACGGGGTCGAACGGGTCGCGGGCGGCGGCCGTCCGGGCCAGCGGCACACCGTCGACCAGGTGCAGACCGCCGACCGTGCTGCGGCCGGCGTCGGGGAAGGCGGGGACGGCCAGGGTCCGGATCCGGGCCGAGGGCTCGCGGGCGGTGAGGACGTCGACCACCGCGTCGAGCTCGCTGCCGGGGTTGCCGCGCAGGGTGGTGTCGACCCGCTTGACGGTCAGGGGTGCGGTGCCCGCCGTCTCCGCGGCGGCGCGGACGGCGGCGTAGGCACGGTCAGGGGTCCAGTGGCGGGAGGCGGTGTTGACGACGAGGACGTCCACCCGGTCCGCGTAGCGCTCGGCCTGGCTGAGCGCGCCGACGGTGACGGCCCGCAGGCCCAGCCGCGCATAGAGCGCGCCGGTCGCATTGCTTCCGGTGAGGTCGTCTCCGATGACGAGCACCTGGGCCATGAGGCCTCCCCCCGAAGTGACTGAACCGCGCAACATTTGCTGCACGGTTCACGCAATATGCGCACTCAGGGTGGCCAGCGGCCCCACACGCTGTCAAGGGGTGTGCACCGGCCGCACCGTCCATCCGGCGTCCGCGAACGCCGCCAGCCGCCGCTCCTCGCCCCCGGAGATCAGGCCCGTGCCGGCCGGCGTCACCGCCCAGTAGGGGAAGCCCGCTCCCCCGCTCAGCTTGGAGCGGTCGGCGAGCACCCAGGCGGCGCGGGCGCACTCGGCCATCGTCTCCTTCAGGGCGGCCTGTTCGAGGTCGGGGCAGTTGATGCCGCGCCGGGGGTCGAGCGCGTCGACACCGAGGAAGGCGACGTCCGGGGTGAGCCGGCGCAGCGCCTGTTCCGTACGGGTGCCCAGCAGCGACTCGTTGGGCCGCCGCAGCCGGCCGCCCAGCACCACGACCTCCACCGCCGCGTCCGCCAACTCGACCAGCGAGGAAAGCCCGTTGGTGACGACGGTGACGTCGGTGCGGTCGCGCAGCGCGTGCGCCAGCCGCGCCACGGTGGTGCCCGCGTCGAGGAGCACCACGTCGCCGCTGCGGACCAGTGCGGCCGCGGCGCGCGCGATGGCGTCCTTCTCGGTGCGCCGGTCGCGCTCCTTGTCGTGCCGGGACCGCTCCACCGCGCGGTGGTCGACCGCGCCGCCGTAGGTACGGGTGATCCGGCCGAGCGCCGCCAGCGTGGCCAGATCGCGGCGGACCGTGGACAGCGAGACATCGAACTCGGCCGCCAGGTCGTGCACGCTGATGTCGCCCGCACCGAGCAGCTCCACCATCCGCTCCCGTCGGCGCCGGGTGGCCGAGCGCTCCCCACTGGTCACGTCACTCTCCGCCTCTCAAGTTGCGCGATTCACGCAACTTGAGATTAACAGCCGTGGAGACGGCAGCGGAGTCCCGAAGGCATCCTCCGTAGGGCAAACGCCGTCAGGCGAGCACCTTGGCCTTGGCCTTCTGGAACTCCTCCTCGGTGATGTCCCCGTGGTTCTTCAGCTCGGCGAGCTTGGCCAGGGAGTCCGCGTGCCGGGCGGTCTGCTCCTCCGTCCTGACGGTCTCCCGGAGGTAGGCCTGCACCTGCCTGTGCTGCCGCTCGGCCTGCGCGATCTCGCGTTCGGTCATTCCGTGGCCGCGCGCGATCACATAGATGAAGACGCCGACGAAGGGCAGCACGATCGCCAGGATGAGCCACCCCGTTTTGGCCCAGTTGTTCATGTCCTGGCTGCGGAAGATGTCTCCGACGATCCTGACCAGCAGGAACAGCCACATGACCCACAGGAAGATCAGGCACATCGTCCAGAATGCGTTGAGCAGCGGGTAGTCCATCACGGCCTCCTTCGGATGCGCGCCGTGCCGTCACCTCAAGGATCCCCGCCCTCGGCCACCGCCGCGAACACTGCCTCGCCGGCCAGCGTCTGCTCCGTCCAGATGACCTTGCCCCCGGCGGTGTAACGGGTCCCCCAGCGCTCGGCGAGCTGGGCGATCAGGAACAGCCCGCGGCCGCCCTCGTCCGTGGTGGCGGCCTGCCGCAGATGCGGCGAGGTGCTGCTGCGGTCGGAGACCTCGCAGATCAGGGCGGTGTCGCGGATCAGCCGTACCCGGATGGGACCGGAGGCGTAGCGGATGGAGTTGGTGACCAGCTCGCTGAGGATGAGCTCGGTGGTGAACGCTTCGTCCGCCAGCCCCCACTCGATCAGCTTGCGGACCGCCGCGGCCCTTATCTGGGCCACCGCCGACGGGTCGGGCGGCACGTCCCAGTCGGCGACATGGGCGGCGTCCAGCACCCGGGTCCGGGCGACCAGCAGCGCGATGTCGTCGCTGGGGCGCTCCGGCAGCAGCGCGCCGAGCGCCGCCTCACAGGTCTCCTCGGGTGTCCGCTGGGGGCGGCCGGCGAGGGTGCGGTGCAGCAGCGCCATCCCCTCGTCGAGGTCCCGGTCGCGGTCCTCGACGAGCCCGTCGGTGAACAGGACCAGCCGGCTGCCTTCGGGCAGTTCCCGCTGCCAGGTCTCGAAGGGCAGACCGCCGAGCCCGAGCGGCGGCCCGCCCGGCACCTCGGCCGTCTCGGCACCGCCGTCCGGCCGCAGCACCACGGGCGGGACATGCCCTGCGCGGGCCATCGTGCAGCTCCCGGTCGCCGGGTCGTAGATGGCGTAGAGGCAGGTGGCGCCGGTGACCCCGGCCCCCTCGCGGTCCTCGGTCCCCTCGTCCTGGTCGATGCGGGTGACCAGCTCGTCGAGGTGCCAGAGGATCTCGTCGGGCGGCAGGTCCAGATTGGCGAAGTTGTGGACCGCGGTGCGCAGCCGGCCCATGGTGGCCGCGGCGTGCAGGCCGTGCCCGACGACATCGCCGACCACCAGCGCCACCCGGGCCCCGGGCAGCGGAATGATGTCGAACCAGTCGCCGCCCACCCCGCCGAGCCCGCTGTGGCCGGCCTGTGCGGGCAGATAGCGGTAGGCGGCCTCGACGGCGTTCTGTTCCGGCAGCGCGCGCGGCAGCAGGCTGCGCTGCAGGGTGACGGCCATGGTGTGCTCGCGGGTGTAGCGGCGCGCGTTGTCGATGCTCACTCCGGCACGGGCGACCAACTCCTCGGCGAGGGAGAGGTCCTCCTCCTCGAACGCCTCGGGCTCCTGCGAGCGCCAGAACATCACCACGCCCAGGAGGGCGCCGCGGGCCCGCAGCGGCACGGCGATCATCGAGTGGATGCCGCATGCCACGATCTTCCGGGCCCGCTGGGGGTTCTGCAGATGCCAGCCGGAGAAAGCGGTCAGGTCGGCTTCGAGGACCGGTTCGCCGCTGGTGATGCCGGCGCCGACGGAGGCGGTCGGGTCGAAGCGGATCAGACTGCCGACGGCGTACAGGCCGCTGTCCGGCGGTACGCCGGTGGCCGCGGTGCGCCGCATCCCGCTGCCCGCACCGGCGGAGACCGCCGGCTCCTCACCGGTCAGCACGTCCTCGGCCAGGTCGACGGTGACGATGTCGGCGAACCGGGCCGCGGCGAACTCCGCCAGCTCCTCGCAGGTGCGCACCACGTCGAGGGTGGTGCCGATCTCGGTTCCGGCGTCGTAGAGCAGCTTGAGGCGCCCGCGGGCCACATCGGCCCGGCCGGTCAGCGCCCGCAGCTCGGTGGTGTCCCGCAGCGTGGTGACGCTGCCGGGCGGGCCGCCGGCCTGTGCCGTCGAGCGCTGGTTGACGGCCAGCAGCCGTTCGCCGACCGGGTGCACCTCGTCGGTGACGGCCCGGCCGGAGGCCAGCAGATGGGCGGTGGCGGGGTCGAGACCGAGGTCGGGGATCCGGCGGCCCTCGACGTCCGGCGGCAGATCGAGGAGCCGGCGCGCCTCGTCGTTGGCCAGCAGCACCTTGCCGTCGCCGCCGACGATGATCACGCCTTCGCGTACGGCGTGCAGCACCGCGTCGTGGTGCTCGTACATCCGGGTCATCTCGGCGGGGCCGAGGCCGTGGGTCTGGCGGCGCAGCCGTCGGCTGACGAGTGCGGTGCCGCCGGTGGTGAGGATGAGGATGCCGGCCGCGGTGCCGAACAGCAGCGGGAACTGGTCGTCGACGACGCCGCTGACCTTCTCGATGGTGATGCCGGCCGAGACCAGCCCGACCACCTTGCCGTCGCCGTCGAAGACCGGCACCACGGCCTGGACGAGCGGGCCGATGGTGCCGACGATCTTCTCGGTGACCACTTTGCCGGCCAGCGCCGGCTTCAGCGTGCCGACGAACTTCTTGCCGATCCGGTTGGGGATCGGATGGGTGTAGCGGATGCCCTGGGTGTTCATCACGACGATGAAGTCGACGCCGGAGCGCTTGCGGGCGGCCTCCGCCCGCGCCTGCAGCACGACGGTCGGATCGGGGCTCCGCAGCGCCGCCTCGGTGCCGGGCGCGTTGGCGAAGGACTCGGCGACGGCGACCGATCTGTGCCGGGCCTCGCGTTCGGAGTCGGTCCGGGACTGCAGCACGAGCGCCGCCATGGCGGCGGCGACCAGCAGCACCACGATCGCCACCTGCAGGAGAAAGACCTGACCTGCGACAGTTCGCATCCTGAGAACCGAACGCGGGCGGCCGTAGCGTCCGGCCATGTCCTCTTTCTACACCTCCCGCATACGGTGGGCTAACTGCGCGTTGCAGAGCGCAGCGGCCGCTCGGGCCCGTGTCGCGCCGGCGGCCTCACGGGCTGTTCGAGGATCGTCCCGTGATCCGGGGCCGGGCGCCAGAGGGCGGGAAGACTCCCGGGTAGGTTTTACTGCCGCACATATGCGAACGTCCTTGACGAAAGGGGCGAAAGCGCCGGTCACGGCCCGGTATCCGACCGGGAACAAATCGCCCAGGTTATGGACCGTGCATGTAACTCTCCCCACAGGTTTGAACTCTTGCAGGGCAGAGGTGTGCCGGTCGGCTGACCCGGGGCCGACGACAACGTGCCTGGTCAGCCCGCATCACCGGGGACCGGGAGCGGGGAACGGGCCGTGCGGGGCCTCGTCTTGCCGCCGCCCGGGCCGGCGGGGCGGTGTGAGACGTTCGTGGGCATGCATGTTCCTGAGGAGATCCGTGCCGAGGCGGTCGGGCTCATCGACCACCACGCGCTCGGGCTGTGGAAGCCCCACGACGCCGACCGGCGAACCGCCGTGGCGCTGTTCCGCTTCCTCGAGACCGGTCTGCCCCTCACGGGCGAGCAGATCCGGTCCGTCCTGGCGCACGCGGAACCGGCGGACGGGACCGGCGAGCGGCTGCTGACGCTGCTGCGGATGACCGCCGGGCTGCTCGACGACGCACCGGCGGCCGACTCCCCCGCGGGGCGGGACGCCGTCGACCACGTATGCCTGCTGCTGGACGCGCTGGCGCTCGCCCGTCCCGCGGGGCAGTAGCGCAAGCGGCCGGCCGCACGGCGGCCCCCGACAGACGAAGCCCGCCCGGAGAGCTGCTCCGGGCGGGCTTCGGCGGTGGTGCGGGCGTACGGCCTGGCTGCGGCGGTCAGGCCGACGGCGCGGCGGCCGTGGCGCTGCCCTCCCCAGGGGCCTGTCCGTCCTGCGGGGCCTGTCCGTCGTCCGGCACCGAGATCACCCAGTGCGTCTCCTGCCGCGGGCGCAGGTAGCACAGCCAGTACAGCGCGGCCGCGGCGACGATGACGCCGGTGATGACCAGGCTCTTGGTGCTCTGCTGGCAGAGCACCCAGGCCAGCCCCACGATCAGCAGCGCCGGGACCGCCGGCCACAGCGGCATGCGCCAGGCCGGGCGGTGCTTGTGCGCGCCGCGACGGGAGACCAGGGCGCCCAGCGCGACGAAGACGTACATCGCGGCGACGGCCACGCCGGTGACCTCGCTGAGGGTGTCGAGGTTGACGAAGCACAGGGCGGCGCCGGGCACGCCGACGGCGAGGGTGGCCGCCCACGGCGAGCCGAAGCGCCGGCCCACGTGCGAGAAGATCCGGTTGACGGCGCCCGGCCAGGCCGCGTCCCGGGCCGAGGAGAAGACCACCCGGGAGTTCTGGATCACCATCACGATCGCCGCGTTGACGATCGCCAGGGCGATGCAGAGGCTGACGAAGGTGCCGATGCCGGAGTTGCTCCAGTCCTGCACCATGCCCGCGACGTCACCGGCGCCGAGGGTCTTGAGGTCGGGGGCGCCGAGCGTGATGGCGACCACCGGGACCAGGACGACGGCCGCGCCGATGCCGAGGGTCCACAGCACGGTGCGGGAGACGTTCCGGCGCGGGTTGTCGATCTCCTCGGCGAGGTACACGGCGGTGGAGAAGCCCTGCAGGATGAAGAGCGCGGTGGCCAGGCCCGTCACGATGAGGCCGGCGGTGACGGCGGTGGTGTGTCCGTGCCCGGCGTCGATGACGGGCTGGACGAGCACGGACGGCGAGCGGTGGGCGTGGCTGAAGCCGAGGAAGGCGACGACCGCGCAGGCCACCACCTCCAGTACGAGGAAGATGCCGGTGATCCAGGCGTTGGCCCGCAGGTCGAGCAGCCCCATGGCGGTGGCCAGCAGCATCACGGCGGCGGCGGTGTACTGCGGATCCAGCTGGATGATCGGCGCCAGATAGTCGGCGGTGCCCAGGGCGATGATGGGCGGCACGATCATCACGACGATCAGCGAGAGGATGAAGACCAGCCACCCCGCGAGACGGCCCATGAGCGTGCCGACCATGGCGTACTCGCCGCCGGAGCTCGGGATCAGCGTGCCGAGCTCGGAGTAGGCGAAGGCCACCCCGATGCAGAGCAGGCCCGCGATGGCGATGGTGAGCGCGGTGCCGGTGCCCAGGCTGGCGAACGAGTCCGGCACGATCACGAAGAGCGACGAGGCCGGGGTCAGGCAGGAGAGCGTCAGCAGGGTGCCGCCGACGACGCCGATCGACCGGGTGAGTCGGGGAGCCTCGGCGGAATTCCCTTCCGCCGCACCACGGGTATCCCGCTCGGGAGCTGCGGAGGCAACAGGGGTGTAGGGCATATCGGTTATCCGTATCCCATCGTGCAGGCGGCAGAAGAAGGGCACTTCCGCGGAAGTACGCCGCAAAGCGGGTGCTGACCCGGTTGACCACGGGCGCCGCTTCGGTGACCGCATGAAACCCCCGCACTCACCTCACGTCAAGATGTTGTTAAGAGTGTGAGACAACGAAATCCGTAGCTCAGGGGCGGGTTCGCTATGCGTATCCCTGCTTTATCGGCCACATGGAAGCGAATTTCGCGGACGATCAGGGAGCTGCGGATTCCTCCGCGGACGGCCGCTCCGCTTCCTCCGGCGCATGGACCCGGGCGATGAGCAGTGCGACGTCGTCGTGGCCGTGCTCGTTGCGCAGCGTGCCCAGGAGGCGGTCGCACTGGCCCTCCAGATCGTCCTGTCCGGGCTCGGCGAGCACCGTGAGCAGGGTGTCCAGGCGGGTGTCGATGGCCTGGTCGCGGGTTTCGATCAGGCCGTCGGTGTAGAGCACCAGCCGGTCGCCGTCGCGCAGCGGGACCGTGGTCTGCTCGAAGGGGACGCCGCCGACGCCGAGCGGGGCGCCGGTGGGCAGATCGAGCAGTTCGGGCGGCTGGCCCGGCCGTACCAGGACGGGCGGCAGATGCCCGGCGACGGCGATCCGGCACAGGCTGCGGTGCGGGTCGTAGACGGCGTAGAGGCAGGTGGCGAAGGCGGGATCGAGGCCCCCGGCGATGTGGTCGAGGTGGCGGAGCACCTCGGCGGGGTCGAGGTCGAGGTCGGCCAGCGCCCGGGTGGTGGTGCGCAACTGGCCCATGGTGGCGGCGGCGTTGATGCCGCTGCCCATGACGTCGCCGACCACCAGGGCGGTCTTGTCGCCGGCCACGGGGATGGCGTCGAACCAGTCGCCGCCGACCTCTCTGGCCGCCTGGGCGGGCTGGTAGCGGTAGGCGATCTCCATGGCCGTGGGCTGCGGCGGCCGGTGGTTCATCAGGTGGCGCTGGAGGGTGAGCGCGGTGCGGCGTTCGCTCTGGTACGAGCGGGCGTTGTCGATGCACACCGCCGCCCGGGCGGCCAGTTCGACGGCGAGCACCGCGTCGTCCTCGTCGAACGGCTCGGGGTTGCGCACGCGGTAGAGCGACAGCGCGCCGAGCACCTCGCCACGGGCGATCAGCGGCACCGCGAGATAGGAGTGCAGTCCGGCCTGTTTGAGGAAGGCGGCGCCCTCGGGATCGGCCGCGATGTGCCGCAGGTCGTCGTCGGCCACGCGCGCGACGCGGACCGGGCGGGCCTCGGTCACACAGCGGGTGATCAGCCGGTCGGCCTCGTAGGAGGCGATCTGGCCGGTGGGGTCGGCGGCGCGGACGGCGTCGGTGGCGAAGGCGGCGGACACGGCGAGCGCCCGGAAGCGGGCGGGGCGGCCGCCGCTGGGCAGCGTGGCGCGGCGGCCGTCGAGCACGGCGTCGAGGACGTCGACCGCGGCCATGTCCGCGAGTTCGGGCACGATGACGTCGGCCAGTTCGTGGGCGGTCTGGTCGACGTCGAGGGTGGTGCCGACGGTCACCGAGGCGTCAGCGATGACGGCGAGGCGGCGGCGGGCGCGGGCGGCCTCGGTGGCGGCCCGGTGCTGCTCGGAGACGTCGACGACGGAGGTGGCCAGCCCGAGCACCCGGCCGTGGGCGTCCTCCAGCCGGTAGTACGACACCGACCAGGCCTGGTCGGCGTTCGGGTCGGCGGCGGTGCGGCCGACGGTGTACTGGTCGAGCAGCGGCCGGCCGGTCTCCAGGACCTCGCGCATCCGGGCGACGATGACGTCGGTGTCCAGAAAGGACAGCGCTTCGCGGACGTCGCGGCCTATGTGCCGGTCGGCGGGCAGGTCGTTGATGCGCTCCAGCGCGGGGTTGACCATCACGAAGCGCAGTTCCGTGTCCAGGACCGCCAGCCCGATCGGCGACTGGGCCACCAGCCGTACCGACAGCGCCAGATCCCGTTCGACGCGCCGCAGCACGGCCTGGTCGGTGGCGATGCCCAGCGCATAGGACTCGCCGCGCTCGTCCTGCAGGCGCATATTGCGGAATTCGATGAGCCGGTCACTGCCGTCCTTGTGCCTGACCGGGAAGACCCCCGCCCAGCTTTCGCCGCCGGACATGACCTCGGAGAACAGCCGCAGCACCAGGTCGAGGTTCTCGGGCCCGACCAGCAGCTGGGCGGCGTGCCTGCCGAGCGCCTCCTCGGCGGTCCAGCCGAACAGCTCCTGGGCCTGCGGGCTCCACAGGGTGATCCGCCCGTCCGCGTCCAGCATCACCGCGGCCACGCCCAGCACGTCGAGCAGGCCACCGGGCCGCCCTGGTGCGGCCCTGACCGGGGCGGCGCCCTCGGGGAACGCGTCGGTCGCACCCATCCAGGCACTCCTTCCGCCGGTCACCGCTGACCGACAGCCGTGGCGCTCTCCGTACATCGGCCGATTCTCGCCGTGATTCCGCTGCCCTCCATCATCCCTCGGCACGGGACGGCCCTGCAGGGAGAGCGAGAGCCGCAGGGCATGGGCGCCCCGTGCGCGAGGGAGCATTATCCGTCGATCTTCCCGGGCGGGCGACAGGGTTGGCGAGATCCGGTGCGAATATTCCGGCCGGGGTTCGCGGCCGCACCGACGGGCCGGCCGCCGTACGCCGAAAGGCCTGCGGTCATGGCCGCAGGCCTTGCAACAGCCGTGCCGTACTCCGCGACCGGCCGGGCAGTCCGACGCACCGTACGCGAGCCCGGCCGGGCCGGACGACTCGCGAGCGCATCACCGAGATGTTCCTGCTGCCGCCGCTGCTCTACCAGCTGATGGGCCATCCGGCCGCGCGCGACACCGACACGTCCAGCCTGCGGATGCTGACGTACGGCGGCTGCCAGGCGTCTCCGGCGCAGATAGCCGACGCCATACGGACCTTCGGCCTGATCATGGAGGGGTACGGGAAGCGGCCCGAGCTGACCGCCGGGGTGCTGCGGGACGGCTGGCAGCACACCGGGGACATCGGATTCCTGGACGACGAGGGCTACTTGACCATCATCGACCGGATCAAGGACATGATCGTCGTGGTCGGCGGCCATGTGTCCGTGACGCCGACCGCAGAAGCGGCTCCGTCAGCAGGCGGAGCGGGCGGACGGCGCCGGGGCATGACGGCGTCGGGCCGCCGCAGCTGTTGCGCTGCGGCGGCCCGACGTGTTGCCCCCGGTCAGAGCAGGCCGCCCAGGATGGCGAAGATCAACCCCAGAAGGCCGAAGTGGTGGTCCTTGTGGTGATCCTTGTGGTGGCCATAGCCGTGGTGGTGCTTGCCATGGTGCTTCTTGCCATGGTGATCGTGGCCATACGAGGACGCCGCCGACGTCTGAGGAGCAGCCGAGGCCACGCCGGCGAGCGGGACGACGGTTGCTGCGGCGAGCGCCGCGGCGGCCACGGAACGGCTTATAGACTTGCGCATTGCGTTCTCCCGTTAGGCAGGAAATCTGACATTTCGATGCGTACCGCGTTGCGCCGCAAATCCCGCAGGCGCGGCGGACAGTCACCCCAACGGCCCCGGGAATTGCTCCACACGCGGCGGCTGTTCGGGGCGAGCGGGCCGGTGAACGGCCTGGTCAGAGGCGGATGACGACAAGGGCCGTGTCATCGGTGGCCCCGCCGGTCGGCAGCAGCTCCGCCAGCAGCGCATCGGCGAGCGCCTCGACGTCCGCGCCCCGGTGCCGGGTCAGGGACTCGGCCAGCCGCGCCAGGCCGACGTCGATGTCCTCGCCCCGGCGCTCGATCAGCCCGTCCGTGTACAGCACCAGCACGGCATCGTCGGTGAAGCCGACGCTCGCCTCGGGGCGGGCCACATGCTCGGGCCGCGCCCCCAGCGGCGGGTCGGTCGCCCGGTCCAGCAGCTCCACCCTGCCGTCCAGGTGCAGCAGCGCCGGCGGTGGATGGCCCGCGCTGCTGTAGGCGATGGTGTGGGTGGCCCAGTCGACGATGGCCTCCACCGCGGTGGTGGACTCCGCGCCGTCCACGGAGCGGGCATAGATGCCGAGCACCTCCAGCGCCTTCGCGGGACCGCCGACGACCCGGGTCGCGGCGCTCAGCGCGCTGCGGAGCTGGCCCATGACACAGGCGGCGTCCAGCCCGTGGCCGACGACGTCGCCGACCGCCACCGCCATCCGGTCCCCGGGCAGTTCGGCCAGGTCGTACCAGTCGCCGCAGACGTTGAGCGCGCCGACCGCGGGCCGGTAGCGCACCGCGGCCGGGTGGTGTCCTACGGGCCGGGGCGCCGGCAGCATCGCGTCCTGAAGGGTCAGCGCCACCTGCCGCGCGCGGGCGTGGGAGGCCCGCAGCCGGTCGTTGGCCTCCTGGAGTTCCCGGGCCCGCGCGAACAGCTCGGCGGCCAGCCGCTCCGGGTCGCCTTCCGCCCTGGCCCCGGCCCGGACGATCTCGGTGACCTCCTCGACGCGGTGCACGATCAGCCGCACCCGTCCGTCGGCGTCCAGGACGGGCGCGTTGACCGGGCTCCAGTACCGCTCCTCGAACACCCCCGGCCGGCCGGGCGCTTCGACGTCGTAGCGCTGCAGCGCCATGGTGTCGCTCTCACCGGTGGCCAGCACCCGCTCCAGGGACGTCCGCAGATTGCGCATCCCGGTGGCCTCGGGATCGTGGGGGTTGTCGGGGAAGACGTCGAAGAGCCGGCGGCCGACGACATGGCGGCGCTCGCGCCCGGCCCGGTGCAGCAGCGCCGCATTGGCGTCGGCGATCACGAACTGCGGGGTGAGCAGCAGCACCGCGCCCGGCAGCGCCTGGAAGACCGCCTCGTAGTCGATCGCCGGTCCGCTCACGTGCGGTCCGCATCCGACGGCCGGCGCGGTACGTGCGCGTCGTCCGCGTCCGCTGCGTTCCTGTCGTTCACCACGTGCGCATGCTGCCGTCCGCACGGTGTGCGCGCATGCCGGGACGGGTGCCCGCCGCCCTCGCCGGCGCGCGAACGGCGAGGCGGGCGCGGCGGTGGCGCGAGTGCGGCGGCCACGGCCGTTCGGGTCAGTGCTTACGGGCCCGGCTCGGCTGGACCCGGGCCGGTTCGCCGGGCATCTTCGGGTGGTCGGGGGGATAGGGCAGATCGCCCAGTCCCTCCTCCGCCGCGAGCCGGTCCGCGAGTTCCAGCAGGGATTCGAGGCCGAAGGCGTGGTCGGCCATGTCGGCGTGCACATCGCCGAGTTCGGCGAAGCGCGGCGGGACCGTGCGCAGATCGAAGTCCTCGGGCGTGACGTCGGACAGCTCCTCCCAGCGCAGCGGGGTGGAGACCGTCGCGCGCGGCCGGGCCCGCAGCGAGTAGGCCGAGGCGATGGTCCGGTCCCTGGCCATCTGGTTGTAGTCGACGAAGACCTTCGCGCCGCGCTCCTCCTTCCACCAGGCCGAGGTCACCAGGTCCGGCAGCCGGCGCTCCAGCGTCCGGGCGACGGTGATGGCGGCCCGTCTGGCCTCGGTGAACGTCCAGCGCGGCAGGATCGGTACGTAGACGTGCACACCGCGGCCGCCGGAGGTCTTGGGCCAGCCGCGCATCCCGTGTTCCGCCAGCAGCCCGCGCAGTTCGCCGGCGACCCGGACGGCGTCCGCGAAGTCCGTACCGGGCTGCGGGTCGAGGTCGATCCGCAGCTCGTCGGGGTGCTCGGTGTCGGCGCGGCGTACGGGCCACGGGTGGAAGGTCAGGCACCCCAGATTGGCCGCCCAGAGCACGGCGGCGGGCTCGGTGGGGCACATCTCGTCGGCGAACCGGCCGCTGGGGAAGGCGATACGGGCGGTGGGCAGCCAGTCCGGCAGCCCCTTGGGCGCCCGCTTCTGGTAGAAGAACTCGCCCTCGACGCCGTCGGGAAAGCGCTGCATCGTGGTGGGCCGGTCGCGCAGGCCCCGCAGCACCCCGTCCGCGACGGCGAGGTAGTACTGCGCGACGTCCAGCTTGGTGAAGCCGCGCTCCGGGTAGTACGTCTTGCCGGGGTTCGACACGCGTACCGTGCGCCCCGCGACGTCCAGCTCGACAGCTCCGCCTGCGGCCATGACTCCACGCTAGGTTCCGCACCGCCCGGCCGCGCGCCGGAAGGCGGCGGCAAGGCGGCGGCACCGGACGCCCGCCGGACGCCCGCCGGACGCCCCGGCGCGCGGTGAGCGCCCCCAGCCCTCAGGATCGGGACCATGGACCTGCCCGTCATGCCCCCGGTCTCCCCCATGCTCGCGAAGCTGGTGGCCGAGATCCCCGCCGGCATGCAGTACGAGGCCAAGTGGGACGGCTTCCGGGTCATCGTCTTCCGGGACGGCGAGGACGTGGAGATCGCCAGCCGTACGACCAAGCCGCTCACCCGCTACTTCCCCGAGGTGGTCGCGGCCGTACGGGCCGAGCTGCCGCCGCGCTGTGTCGTCGACGGCGAGATCGTCATCGCCCACGACGGGCGGCTGCACTTCGAGGAGCTGCTGGAGCGGATCCACCCGGCCGACTCCCGGGTCCGTACGCTCGCCGCGCGGACGCCGGCCTCCCTCGTCGCCTTCGATCTGCTGGCCCTGGGGACTCAGGCGCTGCTGGACGAGCCGCAGGCGGCGCGCCGGGAAGCGCTGGTCGAGGCGCTGCGGCCGGCCCGGCCACCGGTGTACACGGCGCCCGCGACGACGGACCGGGAGCTGGCGCACCGCTGGTTCACCCAGTTCGAGGGGGCGGGGCTGGACGGGGTGGTCGCCAAGCCGCTCGACCTGCCGTACCGGCCGGGCGACCGCGCCATGTTCAAGATCAAGCATGCCCGCACCGCCGACTGCGTCGTCGCGGGCTACCGGGTGCACAAGAGCGGCCCGGTGGTGGGATCCCTGCTGCTGGGCCTGCACGACGACGCGGGCGAGCTCCAGCACGTCGGGGTGTGCGCCTCGTTCCCCATGGCCAGGCGGAAGAAGCTGGTCGAGGAGCTGGCACCGCTGCGGATGGACGAGGTCGCGGAGCATCCCTGGGGTACGTGGACGGACGAGGCGGCGCATGCGTCCCGGCGGATGCCGGGCGGGCCCAGCCGCTGGAGCGGCGGCAAGGACCTGTCGTGGGTGCCGCTGCGCCCGGAGCGGGTGTGCGAGGTCGCCTACGACCACATGGAGGGCAGCAGGTTCCGGCATACCGCCCAGTTCCGTCGCTGGCGTCCGGACCGCACGCCGGCGAGCTGCACCTACGCCCAGCTGGAGGAGCCGGTGAGCTACGACCTGGGGGAGCTGCTGCGCGGCTGAGCGCACCGCCGCGCCGGGCCGGTCAGCGGGGGCCGTCGTCCGGTGGCCAGCGGCGCCGGCTCTCCCCCGGTGCCAGCCGGTCCACCACTTCGGCCAGTTCCCGGCAGGCCTGCTCGACCTTGCACCGGATGGCGTACTGCTCGGAGACGATCGCCGAGAGCAGCAGCGCGGTGAGCGCCGCGGACGCGTTGAGCGCCTGCAGATTGATCATCGCCTCCAGCAGGCTCTGGTCCTCGAACGGTCCGGTGCGCGCGGTCGCCGCCCGGATCGCCAGGACGGACACCAGCAGCACGCAGGGCGCCGCGCCCACCAGCTGGAAGCGCAGGGCGGCCCACACGATCAGCGGAAACACCAGGAACAGCAGCGACAGCTCGCTGTGCACCGCCGTGAGGGAGACGAAGACCGACGAGGCGAGCAGGGCCGCCGCCTCGGCCCAGCGGAGCGCGGGGACGGCTCCCGGCCAGCGGACCGAACGCAGGGCCAGCAGGAGCGGCGTGACGACGAGGACGCCCATTGCATCGCCCACCCACCAGGCCGCCCAGGTCCGCCAGAAGCCGCCGGCCGGCAGGTCACCGGCGAGCAGCAGCGTCCCGCTGCCCAGCGTCGCGCTGATCAGCATCCCGGCGAAGGCACCGAGGGCGACCAGCGCCACCCCGTCGCGCAGCCGGTCGAGTGCGACGCGGAACCCCGCCTTGCGGAGCATCAGGCAGGCGCACACCGGGGCGAGGGTGTTGCCCGCCATGACGCCCAGCACCCCGGCGTCGAGCGGGCTGAGCGAGGCGACGACCAGGAGCGTGCCGATCGCGATGCCCGGCCACGTCCACAGGCCCAGCAGGAGCAGACAGCTCAGGGAGATGCCGGTGGGCGGCCATAACGGGGTGACCCTGGCTCCTGCGATCACCACCTGTTCCAGCAGACCGACCTGTGCGGACGCGTAGTAGACGGCGGCGAGGCCGCAGATCGTCAGGACTGCCGGTGCGGGTCGACGGAGTTCCTCGGTGCGCACCACATCAGCCATCAGACAATGCGGACGGCGGGGCGGCGGCCACGACACGCGCGCCCGTCGCGCGCGTCACCCGGCGCTGTGCCCGGTCGCCCTCGAAGCGCAGCACCATCACGGCGGAGTCGTCGGTGTGCCCGGTCAGCTCGGCCACGCTCATCACCGCGGCGGCCACGGTGGCCGGATCGCCGGCGGCGTTGGCGCTGACCAGACGGGTCACCTGCTGGAGCCCGGCCTCTATCGGGAACGACGGCCCTTCGACGACCCCGTCCGTGAGCAGCACAAACGCGCCCGCCGTGGCGAGCTGACGGCGGGAGACGGGGTAGCGCTCCCCCGGCAAGATGCCCAGCGGCAGACCCCCGGGATCGTCGGTGACGCCCGAGCGGCCGTCGGTGGTGGCCCAGATGCCGGGGACATGGCCGGCCCGCGCGCTGGACAACTCCCAGGTCAGCGGGTCGAAGCGGACGAAGGTGCAGGTCGCGAAGAGCCCGCAGTCCACGGAGAGCAGCAGGTCGTTGGCCCGGCTCAGCACCTCTCCCGGGTCGGCCGCGTGCGCGGCGACGGCCCGCAGCCCGAGGCGGATCTGCCCCATGAAGGCGGCCGCCTCCACGTCGTGGCCCTGTACGTCACCGATGCAGAAGGCGAGCGATCCGTCGGGCAGCGGGAAGCCGTCGTACCAGTCGCCGCCGATGTCGAGTCCGTGCCGGGCGGGCGAGTAGGTGGCGGCGGCGCGCAGTCCGGGCACCTCCGGCAGCCGGGTGGGCAGCATCTCGCGCTGCAGCGCCTCGGCCAGCTCCACCCGCGCCCGTTGCTTCTCGGCGCCTTCCCGCGCCTGGGCGGTCAGCCGCCCGAGCGTGGTCAGCAGATCGTCCGCGCTCGCCGACCGCGGAGGACGACGCCGAAGCATGGATCGCTCCAAGGTGCATCGGTGCAGGTGCATGGGCCACTGCGGGGGCGCGCGCCGTGCGGCGATCCGCGTTGGCCTCCTGACCTGGCCTCATGGGACTCCGGGGAGCCCACCTGTCCCGATTCATCATATTTGCGCGGGGTGACTTCCGCTTGACGACCGGCGACCGGGGCCGCCCGCCGCCTCGTCGGGCCGCCGCCTTCCCCCCTCCCGCGCTCAGCTCCTCCCCATCAGCGGGGCGCCCCCCGTCCGGACACCGGACCGTACGGCCCAGAAGAACACCCCGAGGGCGAGGACGGCCACCGCGATCGAGTCGTAGGGGGCGGGCAGCCGGCCGGAGCCCTCGAAGGTGCCCAGCCAGGAGAGGGCGGTCAGGGCGAGGAGATAGACCACGAGCCAGGCGCCGGTGCGCAGTTCGGCGCCGAGGGGGCGGCGCGGGCCGGCGCCGTCGCCCTCGGCGGCCGCCGCGCCGCGCCCGCCACGGCGGTGCATGACCAGGAAGAGCGGCAGGCCGGCGAGGACGAGGGGCAGCGCCAGGCGCAGGTCGTGCCAGCCCGACCAGTAGACGAACTCACCGGCCACCACGAAGCTGAGCGGCGCGATCCAGCGCAGCCCGGGAACCCAGCCCGCGGTCCGCCCGCCCGGTTCGGCGCGGAACACCGCGACCGCGACCGCGCAGGCCGCGTAGATCAGCAGATACATGTCGCCCATCACGCTCACGATGTCCTGCCAGCCGCCGAACGGCAGCAGAAAGACCACGATCACCAGGAGGTTGATCACCAGTGCCCGGCGCGGGATGCCGTAGCGCTCGTTGACCTTCATGAAGTACCGGGGGATGGTGCCGTTCTTGGCGAGCGCGTAGGTGTGCCGGGCGTCGATCGCCACGCCCACGTACGCCGAGCCGCCGGGCGAGATCACCGCGTCCGCGTAGAGCAGGCTGGCGAGCCAGTGCAGGTTGAGGATGAGGGCGAGCTGGCCGAAGGGCGAGTCGAAGGAGACGCCCTGCCAGCCGTTGCCTAGGAGGTCCTCGGGGACGGTGAAGAGGTAGGCCAGTTGCAGGGCGAGGTACATGGCCACGGCCAGGGCGATGCCGGTGAGGACCGCGGCCGGGATGGTGCGGCGGGGGTTGCGGGTCTCGCCGGAGAAGTCCAGCGGGGCCTGGAAGCCGTTGACCGAGTAGACGATGCCGCCGCCGGCCAGCGCGGTCAGGCAGGCGACATAGCCGTACGGTGCGAAGCCGCCGTGGTCCGTGAGCCGGCCGGAGTGCCAGCCGGAGGCGATCAGCGCGACCACGGTGACCACCGGGACGACGATCTTGAACACCGAGACCAGGTTGTTGAGCCGGGCGAACATCCGCACCGCGAACCAGTTCAGCGCCGTCAGCAGGGTGCTGAGCCCGGCGGCCAGGGCCAGGCCGGAGAGGGTGAGGGTGTGGCCGTCGTAGATGCCCGGGAGGTAGTGCGCGGCGTACTGCATGATCGCGCTGATCTCGGCCGCGGTGCCGCCCACCGACAGCAGCGTCGACCAGCCGATCAGGGTGCCGACGAGCCGGCCGCTGGCGAACAGCGGCCAGCGGACCGTACCGCCGCCCTCCGGCCGGGACGCGCCGAGTTCGATCAGGACCAGGGCGACCAGACCGCACAGCAGACCGGCCCCGACCCAGGACAGCAGCGCCGCGGGGCCCGCCGTCTGGGCCGCGTACATGGCGGCGAACAGCCAGCCGGAGCCGACGATGTTGGAGAAGCCGATGCCGGTCAGCCCCCAGAACCCCAGGTCACGGCGCAACCGGCGCTCCTGCGCCTGCACTTCGGGCGCACCCGCCCCGCCGTCTCCCGCCGCTGCCTGACGCTCCGTCACGAAAAGGTGCCCCCTCGGTTCGCTGTTCCGCCTTGCCGGACCCTACGCGACGATCATCGAACGGGAGTCCTCCCCTTGGCCGGGGAGCGCACCGGGGGCCCGCGGGGCGGCCTCAGACGCAGGTCCAGCAGCCCGACCAGCACGCGGAGCGACCCGCGCGGTGCCCCCTGGGGTGCCGCCGGTCGGCCGGGCGCTCCTCGGCGGGGTCGTGGTCGGCGAGCGCGCGCAGTCCCGCGAGTTGGGCGCACAGGACGACGGTGAGCGCGGCGAGCTCCTCGGGCTCGGCGTGGCCCTTCTCGATCCGCAAGGAGAGACCGGGCGGACCGTCGGCCGGCGCGGGCTCCTCGGCGGGTGCCTCCGCGCCGGCCGGCGGGCCCCCGTCGCTCCGTGCGGTCTCCTCACTCGGCGCGGCCTCGTCGAGCTGGGTTCCCTCGCCGGTGGATCGGCTCTCGTCGGTGAATGCGTTCATGGGTGGGGGTCCAGGGGATCAAGGGCGGTGCGGGGCAGGCGCCGGCCCGCCCCGGCGTTCCGCAACGCCGCGTTCGGGGCCGGGTTCGGGCAGGTCACAGGGGTGACGCTAGGAGCGTGGCGGGGCGCTGTCGCGCGGGAGGGCACCGTGCCTGCGCCGTTCGGGCGACCGGGCGGTGTCCCAGGCGTGATATCCGCAGCCCGCACCGTGTTGGTCCCGGCCCCCGCGTCATGGGCGGTGAGCATGTCGCACAGGTACGTGCAGGCACGCGGGTGCTCGATGACGCAGTCAGGATGGCGGGACGATGAGACGTGATCAGGCCGGCGACGAGCGTGCCCCGGCGCGGGACGACGGACGCCGGGGGTTCCTCAAGTACGCGGCGGGGTTCGCCGGTGCGGCGGCCACGGGGCTGGGCGGACCGGCGGCCGCGGCGGACCGGCCGGTGCCGGGGATGCGCGAGGCCGGGCGGACGCTGCCCGACAAGGTCCCCTTCCACGGCAGGCACCAGGCCGGCATCGTGACGCCCCAGCAGCTCTTCGCCGGCTTCGTCGGCTTCGATGTGCTGGCCGAGGACCGCGGCGGTCTGGAGAAGCTGTTCCGGACGCTCACCCACCGGGCCCGGGTGCTGACGGACGGGGTGAAGCCGAAGGACGAGCGGGTCGCCGCGGAGGAGCCGACCCCCGACTCGCTCACCGTCACCCTCGGTGTGGGCGCTTCGCTCTTCGACGACCGGTACGGGCTCTCCGGGCACAAGCCACGGCATCTCAAGGCGATGCCGGCCTTCCCGGACGACCGGCTGGAGCCGGCGCGCTGCCACGGCGACCTGTCACTGCAGATCTGCGCACAGCACCCCGACGCCATCGTCCATGTGCTGCGCGATCTGGCCCGGGAGACGGACGGGTTGCTGCGGCCGCGCTGGCGGTCGGACGCCTTTCTCAACCCGTCCCGGCCCTCGGGGTCGCCGCGCACCTTCGTCGGCTTCAAGGACGGCATCGTCAATCCCGACACCGAGTCGGCCGGCGAGATGGACCACCTGCTGTGGGTGACCCCGCCCTGCGGTGAGCCGGACTGGGCGCTGGGCGGTTCCTATCAGGTGCTGCGGCTGATCCGCTTCCAGGTCGAGAAGTGGGACAAGGTGCCGGTGGAGCGCCAGGAGAGGATCTTCGGCCGGCACAAGGCGAGCGGCGCTCCCCTGGGCGGCGAGCACGAGTCGGACCTGCCGGACTACGGCAAGGACCCGCACGGCGAGCAGATCCCGCTCGACGCGCACATCCGGCTGGCCAACCCGCGGACCGCCAAGACCGACGACTCGCGCTTCATGCGGCGGAGTTACAACTACAACGACGGGTACGACACCCGCGGGCGGATGGATCTCGGCCTGGTCTTCTGCGGCTACCAGCAGGACCCGGAGCGGCAGTTCGCGACCGTGCAGCGGCGCCTGGAACACGAGCCGCTGGCCGAGTTCATCACGCCGATCGGCGGCGGCTACTTCTTCGTCCTGCCGGGCGTGCGGGACGCCGACGACTGGTTCGGGTCCCAGCTGCTGAAGAAGGTCTGAGCCGGGGCGGCCCGGGCCGCACGGCGGGCGCGTGCGGCGGGGCCATACCTCCGCCGCACGCGCCCCGGTCGTACCGGCGGTGCGTCAGTCGCAGTCGCCGCCCGTCGGCCGGCCCGCGAAGCGGTCCGCGAGCCAGTCGGCGGCCGGCCGGGCGCCCACGAGCGCGCCGAGGACGTGCTCACCGAGCGGGATCGAGGACCATTCGACGGTGGCCCCCTTGGCGCACCAGTCGGCCCGCAGCTGCTTGCCGACCCCGTAGGGGATCAGTTCGTCAAAGGCCCCGTGGTAGAGGTACACCGGGGCGTCCGGCTTACGGGTGCCCAGGTCCGATGCGTGCAGCCGCCGCTGCCAGTCCGGCTGGTCCAGCGGGTTGACGACGGTGACGTCGGAGATCCTCTTGAAGAGGCCCGCGACGGTGTTGGCGGCCGTGCAGTTCTCCTTCATGAAGTCGATGTAGTACCGGCCCTTGTCGTTGAGGTACTTCTCCAGGTGCAGTTCGGGGAAGGCGGCGTTCTGGCCGGCGGCGGCCATCAGGAGCAGTCCGGCGCCGATGTTGCCGTTGTTGGCGTCGGCGACCTTGAGCAGATCGGCCGGTACGCCGCCGGTCGCGGTGCCCCTGACGTGGAGCTCCGGCGCGTACGAGCGGTGCAGTTCGGCGGCCCAGCTGCTGGCCTGGCCGCCCTGGGAGTAGCCCATGATGCCGACCGGGGAGTCCTTGGTGACCCCGGCGGCGGCCGCGCCGGGCAGCCGTTGTGCGGCACGGGCGGCGTCCAGGACGGCCTGGCCCTCGGCGCGGCCGACGGTGTAGGTGTGGTCGCCGGGGGTGCCCAGGCCCTCGTAGTCGGTGACTGCGACCGCCCAGCCGCGGGCGGTGAGCTGCTGGATGAGACTGGCCTCCATGGTGGTGCCCTTGGGGAAGCCGGCCGAGGGCGCGCAGGAGTCGCCGAGGCCGACGGTGCCGACGGCGTAGGTGACGAGCGGGCGGGGGCCCTTCCTGCCGTCGTCGGGGACGATGACCGTGCCGGAGACGGTGTTGGGGGTGCCCTTGGCGGTGGTGGAGCGGTAGGTGAGGTGCCAGGCCTTGGTGTGGGTCGGCTGGCCGGGCAGCGGATGGAAGGACGTCGGGGCGGAGGTCACGACGTCGCCGGGGCGGGTGCCGGCGTGCGTGGCCGGCGGTGGTGCCGCGGCGGCGGTGAGGCCGAGCGAGAGCGACAGGGCGGCGGCGGTGGCGAGTGCGGTGGGGCGAGGGTGCATGCGGCTCTCCCAACTGGTGTGGATGCCGGGATGGTTGGGGCGACCGTAGTGACTCACGGGTAAGGAAGGCGCTGACCGGGACGCTCAGCTTTGTTGACCCGGTGTCTCAGGACGGCCCGGTACCTCCGAGCGGACGTGGTGATAACGACCGGGGCGGCGGTCCGTTCGCTCGGCTGCCGGTCCGGCACTCGCCCCCTGCGTCCGGTAGGCGCCCGGTGTGGTGCCCGTCCAGCGGCGGAAGGCGCGGAGGAAGGCGGTGTCCTCCGAGAAGCCGATCCGCGCCGCGAGTTCGGCGATCGGCTCCTGGCCCGCGGCCAGCGCGGTGATCGCCGCGTCCCGGCGTACCGCGTCCTTGAGCCGCTGGTACGAGGTCCCCTCGGCCTGGAGCCTGCGCCGCAGCGTCGCCGGGCTGAGCGCCAGCCGGGCGGCCACCTCGCAGACCTCCGGGAGCCGGGCCGGGGCCGCGGCCCGCAGCGCCTGGGCCAGGGTCCGGCGCACCTGCTCGGCGACGGTGGTGCCGTAGTCGCGCCGGTTCAGCAGATCGGCCGGTGCCCGCCGCAGCATCGCCGTCAGCGCCTTCTCGTCCCGGACGACGGGCGCGGCCAGCCAGTGCGCGTCCCAGCCGGCCGCGGTGCGCTCGGCACCGAAGCGCACCGGGCAGCCGAACAGCACGTCGTACTCGTCCGCGTGGGCCGGCGCCGGATAGGCGAAGTGCGCCCAGCGCAGCGGGATCCGGCGGCCGATCAGCCAGCTGGAGAGCCGGTGCCAGATGATCAGGATGCACTCGGAGAGGAAGTTGCCCTCGTCGTAGGGGCGCAGATCGGTGCGGAGCGAGAAGACGGCCGGGCCGCTCCGGCCGGCCGGGCCCGGGGCCGTCTCGACCGCCATCTCGGGGCCGCCGGGAAAGAGCCGGTAGAAGCGCGCCGCCCGGTCGAGGGCCGAGCCGAGGTCGGGGCAGCCCAGGCAGGCGTGGCACATCATGGCGAAGGTGCCGCGGCGGCTGGGCTCGGGGCCCAGCCCCAGGAACTCGTCGTCGGTGGCCCGGTGCAGGGCCTTGACCAGGAGGGTGAACTGGTCGGGGGTGACCCGTGCCCGGTCGTCGGCGAGTAACAGCGGCGGGATCCGGGCGGTCTGGAGCAGCGGCACGGTGTCGATGCCGAGCCGCTCGGCGCCGCTCAGCGCGGCCCGCACATGATGCACCGCGATCGTCGGCCGGTTTCCGCCCCGCCCCACGGCGCCCTCGCTGCGCTCGTTCATGCCCCGACACGGTAGCGGCCGTGAGCGAAGAGGTCAGCGGGGGTGACGAGGGCCTGTCCGGTGGATCAGGGCCGCATAGGCCGCGGCGTCGTACGCGCCGTCGGCTACCGGGTGCCTCAGCAGATCCGCGGCAGCTGCTCCCCCAGCGGCAGATCGACCACCCGGGTTCCGCCGAGGAGCGTGCGGGCCACGACCATGCCGGGGTGGGTTTCGACGGTCTCGCCGATGATGGCGGCGCCGGCGCCCAGGGGGTGGGTGCGCATGGCGGCCAGCACGGCGTCGGCGTGCTCGCGGGGGACGAAGGCGACCAGCTTGCCCTCGTTGGCGACGTACATCGGGTCCAGGCCGAGGATGGCGCAGGCGTTGGCGACGGCCGGGGGGACGGGGATGGCGCGTTCCTCGATGACGATGCCGGTGCACGAGACGGTGGCGATCTCGCACAGGGCCGCGGCCAGCCCGCCGCGCGTGGGGTCGCGCAGCACATGCAGATCGGGGGTGACGGCGAGCATGGTCTCGACGAGGCCGCCCAGGGCCGCGCAGTCGCTCTCGATCTCGACGCCGAACTCCAGGCCCTCGCGGACGCTCATGATCGCCACGCCGTGGACGCCGATGTCGCCGCTGATGATCACGACATCGCCGGGCACGACCCGCTGCGGACGCAGGTCGACGCCGGCCGGGATCAGGCCGATGCCCGCGGTGTTGATGTAGACGCCGTCGCCGTGGCCGGCCTCGACGACCTTGGTGTCGCCGGTGGCCACCTCCACGCCGGCGGCCCGCGCGGCCGCGCCCATCGCGTCGGCGACCCCGGCGACCACCGGCATCTCGACGCCCTCCTCCAGGATGAAGCCACAGGAGAGGTAGGCGGCCCGGGCGCCGCTCATGGCGAGGTCGTTGACGGTGCCGTTGACGGCGAGGTCGCCGATGCTGCCGCCGGGGAAGAACAGCGGCCGCACGACGAAGGAGTCGGTGGAGAAGGCGAGGCGGGTGCCGCCGAGGGACACCGCGGCGGAGTCGCCGAGCTGGGCGAGGACCTCGCCGCCGAAGGCGGGGACGAAGATCTGCTCGACGAGTTCGGCGGAGAGCGCGCCGCCCCCGCCGTGCCCCATGACGACGCGTGGCTGGTCGCGCAGCGGGGTGGGGCAGCTCCAGCCGGAGATGTCGACGGTGGGCAGCCCGCGGTCGGCCGGGGTGGGGCCGCCGTTGGACGGGGAGAGGTGGGTGCGGGGGGTGTCAGGCAACGGGGCTCGCCTCCAGCGGGGTGGGCGGGGTGCCGAGTCGGCGGTAGAGGTAGTACGCGGCGCAGGCCCCCTCGCTGGAGACCATGGTGGCGCCGAGGGGGGTGCGCGGGGTGCAGGTGGTGCCGAACGCCTCGCATTCGTGGGGCTTGATGAGGCCCTGCAGGACTTCGCCGCTGCGGCAGGCGGCGGGTTCGCGGGTGGTGATGCCGTCCACGGAGAAGCGGTGCTCGGCGTCGTAGTGGCGGTAGCGCTCCGACAGCCGCCAGCCGCTGGCGGGGATGGTGCCGATGCCGCGCCAGGCGCGGTCGGTGACCTCGAAGACATCGGCGAGCATGGCCTGGGCGGCCGGATTGCCCTCGCTGCGTACGGCGCGCGGATAGGCGTTGTCCACGGTGTGCTCGCCGCGTTCGAGCTGGCGGACGGTGCGGCGGATGCCCTCCAGGATGTCCAGCGGTTCGAATCCGGTGACGACGATCGGCACCCGGAAGCGCTCGGCCAGGGCCGGGTACTCGCCCATGCCCATCACACTGCACACATGGCCGGCGGCGAGGAACGCCTGCACCCGGCAGCTGGGCGAGGTCATGATCGCCTCGATCGCGGGCGGCACCCGGACGTGCGAGACCAGCAGGCTGAAGTTGGGGATGCCCAGCCGATGCGCCTGATGGACCGCCATGGCGTTGGGCGGGGCGGTGGTTTCGAAGCCGATGCCGAAGAACACCACCTCGCGGTGCGGGTTCTGCTGGGCGATCTTCAGCGCGTCGAGCGGCGAGTAGACGACCCGTACGTCGCCGCCCTGGCTGCGCACCTGGAACAGATCGCGGTCGCTGCCGGGGACGCGGAGCATGTCCCCGAAGGAGCAGAAGATCACGTCGGGGCGGGCGGCGATCTCCAGGGCCTTGTCGATGACCTCCAGCGGCGTCACACAGACCGGGCAGCCCGGACCGTGGATCAACTCCACGTCTTCGGGGAGCAGTTGGTCGATGCCGTGCCGGATGATGGTGTGGGTCTGGCCGCCGCAGACCTCCATCAGGGCCCAGGGCCGGGTCACCGTGGCGCGGATGTCGTCCAGCAGCCGGCGGGCCAGCTGGGGGTCCTGGAATTCGTCGATGTACTTCACTGCCGCGCCTCCCGCGTCGTGTCTCCCATGGCGGCCGCCGCCTCCCAGGGGTCGCCGAACTCCTCCTGGAGCAGGCCGAGTTCCTCGAACAGCGCGAGGGTCTGCCGGGCGGACTCCTCGTCCAGGCGCTGCAGCGCGAAGCCGACGTGCACGATCGCGTACTCGCCGACCTGCAGGTCCGGGACGTACTCCAGGCACACCTCCTTGACGACCCCGCCGAAGTCGACGGTGGCCATCCGGGTGCCGTCCCGTTCCTCGATGTCCAATACCTTGCCGGGTACCGCCAGGCACATGGCCCTCTCCTCGTCGTGGGTACGTTGCGTCCGCCGCGCTCCGGCGCCGCTCAGGGCACCCCCACCCCGCCGTACAGGGGTGCGGTGCGCGCCGCCACGACGATCTGGCCGAGCGCCAGTCCCCCGTCGTTGGGCGGGACCGTGCGGTGGCGCAGGACGGTGAAGCCGTCCTGGCGCAGCAGGCGGGCGGTGGCCTCGGCCAGCACGGTGTTGGCGAAGACACCGCCGGTCAGCGCGACGGTCCCCGGCCCTGCCCGCTCCCGGGCCAGTGCGCACAGGTGCCGTACGAGGGCGGCGACGGCGTGGTGGAAGCGGGCGGCGATCAGCGCCGGGGCGGTGCCCGCGCGGACGTCGCGGACGACCGCGGTCAGCAGCGGCGCCGGGTCGGCGAGGGTGCCGGCGGCCAGGCCCTTCGGGTCCGCGGGTGCGCTGTGCAGGGCGAAGGTGTAGCCGGGGCCGTCGTCCTCCCCGGCGGTCAGGGCCGCGGCTTCGAGCGCGAGGGCGGCCTGCGCCTCGTAGCCGGCGTGGTGGCAGATCCCGGCGAGCGAGGAGACGGCGTCGAAGAGGCGGCCCATGCTGGAGGTGGGCACGCAGTTGAGGTGCCGTTCGAGCTGCCGGGCCAGCAGCCGCCGCTCGTCGGGCGGGCAGGCCGCCACCGGCGGCAGGTCCTCGGCCCAGTCGATGCCGGCGGCACGCAGATGGGACAGGGCCATCCGGTAGGGGCGGCGTACGGTGGTGTCGCCACCGGGCAGCGGGACGTAGGCGAGCTGTCCGAAGCGGCGGTAGCCGTCGTAGTCGGCGAGCAGGACCTCACCGCCCCAGACGGCCTGGTCGTCGCCGTATCCGGTGCCGTCGAAGGCGACGCCGATGACCGGCCGACTGCCGTCGAGGCCGTGTTCGGCCATGGCGGCGGCGATATGCGCATGGTGGTGCTGGACCCGTACGAGCGGCCGACCCGCGGTGTGGCGCTGCGCCCAGCCGCCCGAGCGGTAGCCGGGGTGCCGGTCGGCCGCGAGGAGTTGGGGCCGCACCCCGGTGACCGTCTCCAGGTGTGCCTCGGCCGCTTCGAACGCCAGCTGGGTGGCGAGGTCGTCCATGTCGCCGATGTGCGCGGACAGCCAGGCGCGGCGCCCTTCGGCCAGGCACAGGGTGTTCTTGAGGTCGCCGCCGGTGGCGAGCGCGGGCCGTACGGGCACCGGGAGCGTGACGGGGAACGGCGCATAGCCGCGGGAGCGGCGCACGAACAGCGGCTCCCCGTCGCTGATCCGGACCACGGAGTCGTCGCACGGGATGCGGATCGGCCGGTCGTGGGTGAGCCAGGCGTCCGCCAGGTGCGCGAGCCTGCGCAGGGCCTCCTCGTCGTCGGTGACGATCGGCTCGCCCGCGAGATTGCCGCTGGTCATCACCAGCAGCCGGGGGCCGTGGGGGTCGCCGGGCAGGCCGAACAGCAGATGGTGCAGCGGGGTGTAGGGGAGCATGACGCCCAGGTCGGGGCTGCCGGGGGCGACGGCGGCGGACGGCGTCGGCGCGCCCGGCGGCGCCGGATCCGGGCTGCGGCGCAGCAGGACGACGGGGCGCTGGGGCCCGGTGAGCAGCGCCCGCTCCGCGTCCCGTACGCGCACCAGGTGTGCGACATCGGCGATATGACGGGCCATCAGGGCGAAGGGCTTGTCGCCGCGGGCCTTGCGGCGGCGCAGCAGGGTGACGGCGGCGTCGTCGGAGGCGTCGCAGACGAGGTGGTAGCCGCCGAGTCCCTTGACGGCCACGATCGCGCCGTCCGCGAGCAGCTGGCGGGCACCGGCGACCGGGTCGGCACCGGGCGCCGGGAGCGGCGGGCGGGTGCGGTCGTCGGGGTCCGCGGTCAGCAGGCGCAGCCGGGGGCCGCAGTCGTGGCAGGCGATGGGCTGGGCGTGGAAGCGCCGGTCGGCCGGGTCCGCGTACTCCCGCGCGCAGCGGGCGCACATCGGGAAGCGGTCCATGGTCGTCAGCGCGCGGTCGTAGGGCAGTGCCGTGACGATGGTGAAGCGCGGCCCGCAGTGCGTACAGCTCAGGAAGGGGTGTCGGTACCGGCGGTCGGCCGGGTCGGTCAGCTCGGCGAGGCAGGCGTCGCAGGTGGCGGCGTCCGGGGCGACCAGGGTGCGGGCGGGGCCGTGGCTGCGGGAGGGCAGGATGCGGAATCCGGCGTCGCCGACGACGGCGATGTCCTCCCCCTCGACGGCTTCCACGACGGCCAGCGGCGGCGCGTCGCCGCTGATCCGCCGGCCGAAGAGGTCGAGCGCGGCGGGCCCGCCCTCGACCTCGGCGACCACGCCCTCACCGGTGTTGGCGACATGGCCCGTCAGGCCCAGTTCGGTGGCGAGGGCGTGGACGAACGGCCGGAAGCCGACGCCCTGGACGACGCCGCGCACGGTGATCCGGCGGCGCACGGCGGCCGCCGCGGGAGCCAGGGCACGGTCGACCTGCCCGGTGGTCATGAGCGGCTCGACGCCACGGGGCCGGTCCGGTGGGTGTGGCCGCCCGTCACCCGCGGCGCGGGGTCGCGGTCCTCGTCGCGGGGAGCCCCGTCGCCGGGCTGGCCGTCCGCGGCGTCGTGCACATGGTGGGACTTGCGGGTCATGACGGGGATGTGCACCGGCGCTCCCTCGCGCGCCGCCAGCGCCCGGTCCAGCAGCAGGCCGTCCCCCTCGCCGGCCCGCGCCGAGGTGAACAGGACCTCGACGCCGGGGTTGATCCGCTCGACGTTGGCGCGGAACTCCGCCTCGTCGAAGCGGACCGCCTCGGCGATGTCCGTCTTGGTGACGACGACCAGGTGGGCGAGGCCGAAGGCGGTGGGGTACTTCAGCGGCTTGTCCTCGCCCTCGGTCACCGACGCCAGTACGATCCGCAGCGTCTCCCCCAGGTCGTAGGAGGCCGGGCACACCAGGTTGCCGACGTTCTCGATGAACAGCAGCCGGGTGTCGGCGGGGAGCCAGCCGTGCAGATGCCCGCCGAGCATCTCGGCCTCCAGGTGGCACAGCCCGTCGGTGAGCACCTGCTTGACGGGCACTCCGGAGCGGGCCAGCCGTACCGCGTCGTTCTCGGTGGCGAGGTCGGCGGTGAGGGCCGCGACGGGGATGCCGCGGCTGCGGGCCAGGGTCAGCTCGCGCTCCAGGAGGGCGGTCTTGCCGCTGCCGGGGCTGGAGAGCAGATTGACGACCGCGGTGCCCCGGGCCGCGAGGTCCTCGCGCAGGGTGTGGGCGCAGGCGTCGTTCTTGGCGAGGACCGCCTGTTGGAGGTCGACGACACGGCACATGGTTCAGCCCTCCTGAGGCATCGGTTCGGGTGCCGGGGTGTCGTTCCAGCACACGCTGACGATCTGCAGTTCACGGCCGGACAGCAGCCCGTCCGTCGCCCCGCCGCAGTCCGGGCAGCTCAGCTGCGGCGGCATGCCCGCCGGCCAGGTCTTCGCGCAGGGCCCGCAGCGGGCGCGGGCCGGCACCGGATCCACGACGAGCTCGGCGCCCTCCAACGCCGTGCCGGTGCAGGCGAGTTGGAACGAGAAGGCCAGCGCGTCGGGGACCACTCCGGCCAGTTCACCGATCTGCAGCCGGACGCTGCGGACCGCGGTGGCCCCGGCGGGCCGGGCCGCAGCCTCGACCTGGTCCACGACCGCGAGCGCGATGGACATCTCGTGCATCGGTCCCTCCGGTGCGGGGAGACAGGTCCTGGCGGGTGCCGCCGGGGTCTGTCCGGCGGGCCGGGCTTCATTAGACGGCGCCGCCGGGGGGCGGCCCGGGTGCCTCGCCGGGGCGGTGCGGTGGCGTACGCCGTTCGGTGCAGCGCCCGGCACCGGCGCCGACGGCCCGGCCCTCACATGGCCCGGATGCGCAAGTACCGCTTGAGGTCGGGCAGCACGGACTTCAGGGCGAGCGCGAAGGCGGCGGCGACCGCCCCGCCCAGGGCGAGCTTCAGCATGGTGTCGGGTTCCTCTCAGTGGTGTTCCGGTCCGGTGGCGGCGGCCACCGGGGCATCGGCGGGTGCCGGCGCGTCCGCGGCGTCCGGTGCCCGAGCGTCCGTGGCCTCCGTGGCCTCCGTGGCGTCCGGTGCCGTCGTGTCCGTACCGACCAGCCGCAGGACCAGTCGTACGGCCTCGTCGACCGCGGCCTCGACCGGTGCGCTGAGCCCGATGCCCTCGGCGACCTCGGCGGGTTCGCAGCCGACGACCAGGACGCGCCGCGGGGGCCGCCCGCCGGTGCCCGCGCTGAGCGTGCCGAGCAGCGCGAGCACGGCGTCGGGGGTCATGTGGTGGCCGTCGAGGGCGGGGGCGCCGGCGGCGGGGGCGGACGGGGCGGTGGCGTCGAGGAGGTACACGGTGCCGGGTTCGCCGCCGCGCGCGGTGGCGTCCACGAGCAGGACGGTGTGGTAGCCGTCCAGCATCTGGTAGGCGAGGTGCACCCCCCGTACACCGGCGTCGACGACCTCGACGCCGTCCGGGAGCGCGTGTTCGCCGAGCCTGCGGACGGCCTCGACGCCGAAACCGTCGTCGCCGAGGAAGATGTTGCCGACGCCGGCGATCAGCGTCGTGGCGGGCGGCCGGGCGCCGGGTTCGGCGGAGCTCACGCGTCCTCCAGGGGGGCGATCTCATCGGGTTGGAAGTACAGGAAGCGGCCCTGCTCCCGCCGGATGTCGGCGCCCGGGTCCCCCTCGACGGTCACCGCGAGGTGCACCCCGCCGTCCACGTCGTGCAGCACGGCCTCGACCCGGGCGCTGCGGCCCTGGAGGAAGAGGTCCTGGGCGTCGGTGCGGCGCCGTCCCGGCTGCAGCAGCACCCGGCTGCCTGCGCCGACCGACCGGCCGTCGACGGTGATCCGGTCGCGTACGGGGTCGACGCCGCGGTCGCCCTCCGGGTCCCACCAGGGGGTGTCCGGGCGGGTGCCCGGCACGTCGGGTGCGGTGAGGCCGTCGGGGGCGGCCGGTCCTGCGCCGGTGACCTCGCGCAGCGCCCGTACGGCGCCGTGCAGCCGCTCCATGACCTCGGGCGGCATGGTGTCGGCGAGCGCGATGACCTCGGCGGCGCGCGGGTCGGTGCCGCGGGCCTCGCGCTTCTCCCGGTCGGTCAGGGCCGCCGTGCGCAGCGCCAGGATCTCGTCGATCTCCAGGGCGTCGTAGAGCGCGCCGGGGCTTTCGGGGGCGATGGCCGGATGGTCCTCCAGGATGATCGGGGAGGACAGCACGACGTCGGCGCGGCCCGACTCGCCGGCCAGCACGGGCCAGGAGTGCTCATTGCGGCAGGACGCGACGGCGCCCCTGGCCCATTCGGGCGGGTCGGTCATGGACAGGAACGAGCCCGCGCTCAGACCGAGCAGCAGATGGGCGCCGACCAGGGAGTACGGCAGCGCGGCGGCCCGGTCGGCGCCGGCGCCGTCCGGTTTCCAGGTGCTGGTGTTCTCCACGGTCGCGGTCAGCCGCAGCGCCGCGTACGGCCCGTCGAGTGCGCGCGCGGTCAGCCGCACCCGGCCCTCGATCCCGGCGCGCCGGCGCACCAGCCGGCCGATGAGCCGCCCCTGGGCGTCGTGGACCGGCTCGGTCTCCTCGTGCCCGGGCCGGGTGAACGGGACCGACAGGCCCTCGTCGGCCAGCGTGGCGACGTCCGCCTCGACGGTGACCCGCTCCTCGGTGGCCTCGTCCCAGCAGACCAGCACCCGGTCGGGCAGTTCGAGCTGCTCGGTGTCCGCGAACTCGCCGTCGGCGCCGAGGCGTTGGACCGTACGCCGCTGGGCGTGCAGAAAACGCAGTTCGGCCGAGATCCGGGCGCCTGCCTTGGGCTCCATGAGGCATTCGGTGCGCTGGAAGGAGTGCTCCGCGCTGTCGGCGCCCCAGTTCGGCGGTACGAGGACGCCGAACTGCCAGCGGAGCCGGTTCTTGGCCGCGGAGGCCCGGTAGGGGTAGAGCACATAGCCTTCGAAGAGCACCGCGTCCGCCACCTGGCGGGCGGCGGCGAAGCGGTCCGCCGTTTCGTCGGGCAGGACGCCGGCCGTCATGGTGCGGTCCTCTCGGTGACGGGGCGGGCGGCGCCGGGGAAGAGCCGGGCGTGCGGTGCGGGCGGCTCGGGGCCGTCGGCGCCGGCCAGCAGCGCCTCGATCGTGGCCTCCCAGGAGGGCAGAGCGCGCCGGGAGCGGTAGGCGAGCAGGGCGTCGAGGGTTTCGCGGGGCAGCCGGAGCCAGCCGCAGCCGGGGAAGTGCGCCTCGGTCATCTCCTGCCAGACCGCGACCGGCATCCGTACGGAGGCCTCCTTGTTCCAGGGCACCGGCTGGACGCGGAAGCCGCCGGCTCCGGCGAAGACGGTCCCGGAGAAGAGCAGCAGCAGCGGGACCTCGCCGTCGCGCAGCGCGTGGAAGTAACGGCCGGCCGCGACGTCCAGGTCGTAGCTGCAGGGGACGGGCAGGTCCACCTCGCTCTCGCCGGTGAAACCGGGGACGACGAGGGAGACCTGGGCGAACTGGAGGGGGTGCAGGGTGCTGCCCCAGCGGGACCGCTCGCCGAAGAGGTCGGCGAGCCCGGCGGCCTCGTCGGGTCCGTAGCCGCGCCGGGCCGGCTCGATCCGGATCTGGCAGCGCAGGGCGAGGGCGTGCACCCGGGCCGCGGGGTCGGGGGCGGTGATGCGGAGCCGGAACAGGAGGGTGGGGGCGGCGGCGTAGCGGTCGGCGCGTACGCCGGTGCAGTCGAAGGACAGGTCGGTCACGGCCGGTCGTCCTCCTTCGGGGCGCGGGCCCGGCCGGCGACCTTGGTGAAGAAGTCGGCGAGCGCGGCGCGGGCCTGGGCGCCGCCGTCGAAGCCGTGCCACAACAGCCGCATCCGGCCGACGAGTTCGTAGCAGATGTCGACGGGCACCAGGTAGCACTCGATCCGGCCTTCGAAGCGGCGCAGCAGCAGCGCCTCCACATCGGGCCGCAGCAGGGCGGCCAGCCGGCTGGCGTCCAGCACGGTCTGCCAAGTGGACGGGTCGAGTTCGCTCTCGGTGGCGCCGGCCGGGCTGGGGTAGAGCGCGACCAGCCGGTCCAGGTCCGTGTGGCGGAGGAAGAAGGCGACGCCGACGGGGATCTGGAGGAGGTCCCAGGCCGCGTCGTCGAGGGTGTGGCCGGGGTCGGTGAGGTAGCGGTCGGGGACGGTGCGGAACTGTCCGGCGCCGGGCCGGTCGAAGAGCAGCGCGCAGGGCGTGCAGGCGCAGGCCAGCGCGCGGCGTGTGAGGTCGACCAGGTGGCGGTGGTTGTGCTCGGCGAGGATCAGGCCGCACAGTTCGCAGCGTTCGGGGGCGGTCGGCGCCGGGGCGCGGAAGCGGCGCAGACCGCGGTGGGCGGTCGACGGACCCAGGCGGGTGGCCGCCGTCAGCGGGCCGCTCACGAGACGGTGGCGGCGGTCGGCGGGCGGCGGGAGATCTGCAGCAGCGGCTGCTCGGGCCGGGCGTCGGCCGTCTCCCACTGCACCGAGGTCACTTCGGGGGCGAAGCAGCTCACCGCGGCTTCGACGGCCTGCTGGGCGGCCCGGCTCGTGTTCGGGCAGCCGCAGCCGCCGGAGTCGGCCGACCGCAGCCGCAGCACACCGCTGTCCGCGGCGAAGTCGGCCACTTCGGCCGGGTACCGGCGGCGGACGCCGGCCAGGGCGCGTTCGATGCGGGCCGCGGTGTCCTCGGGGTGCAGATCGTGCAGCACCAGCAGGCTCGCCACGAGTTCGTCGCCCAGCAGCGCCGCCCACGGTCCGGCCTCGTCCGTGCCGCGCTCCAGGAGGTGCCTGATCCGGGCGAGCCCGGCGCCGTAGAAGTCCATCAGGACGCGGACGAGTTCCTCGGCGGCGGCGACCGCCGCCGGCTCCTCGCGCTGTGCGAGCCGGTCCAGTACGTCCTCGACGCGGCGGCCGGTCGCCTCGGCGTGCGGCGCGGTGGTCCGCTCCGGGGCGGTGCGGGCGCTCATCCGGACAGTCCGCTCAGGCCGGTGGGCACATGCATCTTCTGTACGGACCTGCCGTCGCCGACGTACATGTGGACGCCGCACGGCAGACACGGGTCGAAGCTGCGCACCGTGCGCATGATGTCGATGCCCTTGAAGTTCTCCGGGGTGTTCTCCTCGAAGATCGGGGTGTTCTGGACGGCGTCCTCGTACGGGCCCGGTGTGCCGTAGGTGTCGCGGGTGCTGGCGTTCCACGGCGTCGGCGGATAGGGGTGGTAGTTGGCGATCTTGCCGTCCCGGATGACCATGTGGTGCGAGAGCACGCCGCGCACCGCCTCGGTGAAGCCGCAGCCGATGGACTCGTCGGGGACCTCGAACTTCTCCCAGGTCTGGGTGCGTCCGGCGCGGACCTCCTCGAGGCCCTGCTCGGCGAAGTGCAGCGCCATGGCGGCCGCGTACGCCTGGAAGTAGGTGCGGGCGCGGTTGCGCTCCAGCGCGTTGCTCCACTTCGGGATCTTCCATTCGAAGCGGGTCTCGGGACGGGTCATGCTGCGCGGCAGGTCGATGACGACGCTGTGCCCGGTGGCCTTGACGTACGGCGTGTCGACCAGCCCGTTCAGCGCGGTGGACCACAGCCGGGCGATCGGGCCGCCGCCGGTGTCCAGCGCCAGGTGCTCCTTGCCGTCGAACCACCGCGGGGACATCACCCAGCTGTACTTGTCGGCGAAGTCCCGCTTCTGCGGGGCGGGGATGGTGTGCTGGTTCCAGGGGTGGCGCGGGTCGACGGGGTTGCCGAGCGGGTCATGGGTGACGAACTGCTCCTGGCCCTCCCAGTCCTGGTAGTAGGAGCTGCCCAGCAGGATCCGGATGCCGAGGTTGATCTCGGTGAGGTCGTTGGTCACGAGCTTGCCGTCGACGATGATGCCGGGGGTGACGAACATCTTGCGCCCCCAGTCCGTCATGTTGCGGTACGTGAAGTCGCAGTGGTCCGGGTCGTTGAGCGCGCCCCAGCAGCCCAGCAGGACGCGTCGCCGGCCGACCTCCTCGTAGCCCGGCAGCGCCTCGTAGAAGAAGTCGAACAGGTCGTCGTGGAGCGGGACGACGCGCTTCATGAACTCGACGTAGCGCATCAGCCGGGTGAGGTAGTCGGTGAAGAGCTGGACGCTGGCGATGGTGCCGACGCCGCCCGGGTAGAGCGTGGAGGGGTGCACATGGCGGCCCTCCATGAGGCAGAACATCTCCCGGGTGTAGCGGCTGACCTGGAGCGCCTCGCGGTAGAACTCGCCCTCGATGGGGTTGAGGGCGGTCATGATGTCGGCGATGGTGCGATAGCCGTGGTCGCCGGCGTGCGGGGCTTCGGTGCGCTGGGCGACCTCCCAGACCCCGGGGTTGGTCTCGCGGACCATCTTCTCGCAGTAGTCGACCCCGACCAGGTTCTCCTGGAAGATGTTGTGGTCGAACATGTACTCGGCGGACTCGCCGAGGTTGATGATCCACTCCCCCAGGTGCGGCGGCTTGACCCCGTACGCCATGTTCTGGGTGTAAACCGAGCAGGTGGCGTGGTTGTCGCCGCAGATGCCGCAGATCCGGCTGGTGATGAAGTGCGCGTCGCGCGGGTCCTTGCCGCGCATGAAGACGCTGTAGCCGCGGAAGACGGACGAGGTGCTGTAGCACTCCGCCACCCGCTTCTGCTTGAAGTCGATCTTGGTGTGGATGCCGAGGCTGCCCACGATCCGGGTGATCGGATCCCAGGACATCTCCGTCAGACCGCTGCCGTCACCGGCCGCCTTCGTCTTGGGTGCCATCGTGTGTGCCGTTGCCCTTCTGTGCGCGCGGGGGGTGAGGGTCGGACGGAGAGTCCGGGCTGGTGTTCAGACGGCTCGGGGTGTGCGTTCACCACGGCTTGCGGTAGCCGGTGGTCAGCTGGTCGCCGCGGTGGCGCCACTTGGGCTCGTGGTCGACGGTCCTGGCCGTGATGCTGCGCAACCGGCGGACGACGCTGCCGTACACCGTGCTGGCGGCGCTGGAGACCTTGCCGCCGGGCGGCTCGTCCATGAACGGCATGAACTTGTCGGGGAAGCCGGGCATGGTGCAGGCGATACAGACACCGCCGACGTTCGGACAGCCTCCGATGCCGTCCATCCAGCCCCGCTTGGGGACATTGCATTTGACCACGGGCCCCCAGCATCCGAGCTTCACCAAGCACTTGGGCGAGTCGTAAGTGGTGGCGAACTGGCCCTGTTCGTAGTAACCGGCCCGGTCGCAGCCCTCGTGCACGGTCTCGCCGAAGAGCCAGGTGGGCCGCAGCTGGTCGTCCAGCGGGATCATCGGGGCCGCGCCGGTCGCCTGGTAGAGCAGGTAGACCAGGGTCTCGGAGAAGTTGTCCGGCTGGATGGGGCAGCCGGGCACGCACACGATGGGGATTCCGGCCTTGGAGGTCCAGTCCCAGCCGAGGTAGTCGGGCACACCCATGGCACCGGTGGGGTTGCCGGACATCGCGTGGATACCGCCGTACGTGGCACAGGTGCCGATCGCGACGACGGCGAGTGCCTGGGGGGCGAGGCGGTCGATCCACTCACTGGTGGTGATCGGCTGGCCGGTCTCGGGATCGTCGCCGAAGCCGCACCAGTAGCCCTCCGGCTTGATCGACTCATTGGGGACCGACCCCTCGACGACCAGCACGAACGGGTCGAGCTCACCGCGCTCGCCCTTGAAGAACCACTCGATGAAGGTGTCCGCGCCCTGGACCGGCCCGCTCTCGAAGTCGATCAGCGGCCAGTGGATGGCGACCTTGGGCAGGCCCGGCAGGGCGCCGACCGCGATCTCCTCGATGCTCGGCAGGGTCGCGGCGGTGAGCGACACCGAGTCGCCGTCGCAGCTCAGCCCGGCATTGATCCAGAGGATGTGGATCGGGGACTCGTCCTCGGCGGACGGCTTTCCGTTGGCGGCGGCCTTGGAGGCCACGCTCGATGCTGCGGACATGGGGGTGTCTCCTCGGCGGATATGCAACGAAAGCGCTGGTTCAAGGCTTCCGTTCACCTTGGTAACACCCCCGGCCCGGCCCGGCCGGTCCTCGGGGGCCGTTACGGTGACCCACCGCCGGGGCCCCATACGACGGGCGCCCGGTCCGGTGGACCGGGCGCCCGCAGGGGACTGTGCCGGGGCCTGACCGAGGGGTCAGGACCGGGCCCTGAGCCTCAGCCGAGCGACCCGGCCTCGATCGCGGTCACGTCGAACCGTCCGCCGCAGACCCGCAGCCCCCGGCTGCTCGTGGTCATCGACTCCTTGGATCCGGGCGGGTAGACGAAGACGATCTGGGAGTTCGCCCAGCACGGCGTGTCCATCACGCCGTCGTTGACGGTGTGCAGCAGGGCGTGCGCGCTCTGCCCCGGCTGGAGCCGGACGACGCCGCCGGCGCCGCCCTCGCGGGAGGCCGGCTTGCCGATCTGCGAGCCGTCGCGGTTGATCAGCGAGACCCCGGGGAAGCCGCGCAGCGTACAGGCCTTGGTGCCCTTGTTCGTGAAGACGAGGGGGTAGCGGATGTTGCCCGCGCCGATGTCGGCGGCGCCCAGGCGCAGCGACATATCGGCGGCGGTGCAGCGGTCCGACGCCGTCACGGCCGAGGTGTTCGACGCGGAGGCGCTCGGGGAGCCGCCGGTGGCCTTGCCGCCCGCGGAGGGCGCCGAGTTCGCCGACGGCTGCTTGGCGGCCGAGGGCTGCTCGTGCGCTCCGGAGGGCTGCTCCTTCGCGCCGGAGGTCTGCGTCCCGCTGCCGCTCTCCTGGTTGTGGGACGTACCGGGTGCGGCGGCCGACGAGGGGCGGGAGGCCGTGCCGGTCCCGTCCTGGCAGGCGGTGAGCGTGAGCGCCGCCACGGCGATCAGCGATCCGGCGGCGACACGGCGGCCGCGGCCGGGCGTCTTGATGGTGAGCGACATGAGTGTCCCCCTCGTCTGGTGGGTGCGAGCTCTCGTATGGGTGCGTACGGTCCGTCCGTTGTTCTTCCAGCGTGACTCCAGGCACTGCCGGTCCGCTAACGAGGCACTAACACACCGCTAACGAGGCGGGGTGCCCGACACGCCGATGGCTCCGGCACCCCGTTGACCAGCCAGAATTCCGGGTGCGCCGCTCAGGCTCGCAGAAAATTCCCGCGTTGCGGATGCGGCACCACCAGGATCGGCCTACTTCCCCGGGCCTCGGCCGGCCCGATGTTCGACGGATCGGGCACCGGATCGCCGAAAGGAGCCCCGCGTGACCCGCCCGGGAACGGCCCGGGGCCCGTACGCGCACGGGCGCAGAAGGTGCGGCCGTAGGTGTGGTGTGCCTCGGCAACCGGGAAACCGGCCGCGGAGCAGTCGCAGTCGCAGTCGCAGTCGCAGTCGAACCAGGATGGGGAGAGCGGGGCCGCAGACGACCGAAATGACGCCATGGGGCGCGGCGGTGTTGCGCCGTCGGGGGTGACGTTGTAGCGGAGAGCGCCGCGGTGTACGCCGCGCTGGCGGGACGCAGCGACGCAGCGGGGGTGACGCAACGGGGGCGATGCAGCTGGAGTGACGCAGCTGGAGTGGACACACCGTCACACCGTCGCGCCGCGTGGCCTTCGCCGTCCCACTTCGCCGTCCCGCGTCTGCGGGTGGGCGTCGGCTGCGCGACCGGCCCTTGAACCAACACCGCGGCCAGCGCGTGGAGTTCGCGGAATTCGCCTGCACGGGCGGCGCACGGAGGGGCGCCGGCGCCGGGCGCGCTCAGGCGGCGTCCGGTACGGCGCCCTCCAGGCCGAGGAGTCGCCGCTTGCGTTCCGGCCCGCCGGCGTAGCCCGAGAGCGAGCCGTCCGCGGCGATCACCCGGTGGCAGGGCCGGACGACGAGCAGCGGGTTGGCGCCGATCGCCGTACCGATGGCGCGCACCGCACCCCGCGCCGCGCCGATGTCGGCGGCGATCCGCCCGTAGGTCGTCGTGGTCCCGTACGGAATCGCCTCCAGGGCGTGCCACACACGCCGCTGGAAGTCCGTGCCCCGGGCGCCGGGGGCGTCCGCGTACTCGATGGTGAAGCGGGTCAGCGTCCCGTCGAAGTACGCGCCCAGCTGGCGCGTGATCTCGGCGAACGCCTCGGGAGCGTAAGTCCAACCGTCCTGGACGGTCGCGCCGCCCTTCTGGCCGGGTACGGACAGCGAGGCGAGCGCGGTGCCGCCCGGCGCGGTGGCCGATTCCTCACCCACCAGCAGGAGTTCACCCAGCGGGCTGCCGAACGTGGCGTAGAGCGTCATGATCGTGTTCTTTCCGTGGTCTGTGGAGTGCATCGCACAGTCCACTGTGCGGCAGCCCCGAGCGCGGTCGCTGGCGGAAATCGGACGGCACGCTCGGGGCCCCTACGACGCCACCCCTACTGACGCCACCGCTATGAAGCCACCACGGCAAGGATCATCAGGATCAGGAGAATCGCCAAGGTTTCCCAGCGCATGGCCCGCCGTATGACATCCCACGACGGCGACTCGGACCCGCCGCTCCGCCTCGCGCCGCCGGTGATGTAGCCGTCGTCGCCACCGGAACCGCTGTCCCCGCTGTCACTCATGCCCGTCCCCGGCCTTCGACATCGTCGCCCTTTCGTCCACGCCGTTGCTGTGCCCGCCTGCCGTCTGCGTCATTGATACCCGACGCCACTGACAACGCCGTCGGCACCCCTCGCAGCGGCCGACGGCCGCGCGTCTCACGCCGGCGGCATCGGCCAGTCGTCCAGCGAGCCACCACGCCATTCGACGAGACGGGGGTCATCGAGCTGGATGTCCTCGGCCGGCCCCGCGACGCCCGCGCGGCGGAGGAATTCGGCGACATCGCCGCGCCCGTGAGCCAGGCCGACGATCTGCCCATGCACGGTCACCCGTCGACCACCGGAGGGCGTCGGCGGGTGCACGATGACAGGCGGATGCTCAGTCATGCCTCCAGCGTGCGCCGGGGTCCGCGCCCCCGCACCTCGACAGCCCCCGCAGGCGTCACCCCTCGCCCCGGGGGGCCCGTCTCCGATGCGTGGCCCCGTACGGCTGCCGGTGGCCCGCGACCGGTGATCGGCCATGGGCGACAATCACGGCCATGACCATGGACGATCTTGTGATTCCGGAAACCCTCGCCTGCCGCGCCGCGCTGGAGGTGGCGCGCACCTACTGCTCCCCCGCGCTGTTCCACCACTCCGTACGGGCGTACCTCTGGGCGGCGGCCTATGCGAAGGCCAACGGCACGGCCTTCGACGCGGAGCTCCTCTACGTGTCCGCGATGCTCCATGACCTCGGGCTGGTCAAGGAGTTCGACAGTCACACCGTGCCGTTCGAGGAGGCGGGCGGCCATGTGGCGTGGGTGTTCGCCGCGGGCGCCGGCTGGCCCGTGGAGCGGCGGGTACGGGCCAGTGAGGTGATCGTCCGGCACATGTGGGACGAGGTGGATGCCGCGGTGGACCCGGAGGCCCATCTGCTGGTGTTCTCCACCTCGTTGGACATCTCCGGGCGGAGCGCCGACGCCCTGCCGGCCGACCTGCGTGCCGAGGTGGTCGAGCGCTATCCGCGGCTCGGCCTCGGCGAGGAGTTCCTGGCGTGCTTCCGCAGCCAGGCGGAGCGCAAGCCGGACAGCTCCGCCGCGCAGTGCATACGCGAGGGCATCGGCGCCCGCATCGCGGCCAATCCGCTGGACGCGTACGGGGCGTAGGCGGCCTGTAGCCACCGGCCGGTCAGCCGGTCGGCCGGTCGGCATGGACCGACACGAGAAAGCCCCGGCCAGACGGGGGGAACTGGCCGGGGCGGTTCGGGCGGGCGCTTCTCAGCGCCGCACACCCAATTGAACGGTAAACAACGCATGGCCGTTCCGTGAGGGGAACGTGAGGATCGTCACGTCCCCTCCTCCTGGCCCCCGCACCGTGCGAACCGGCGCCGCGACCGCAGTGCGGCAGTCGCGGCGCCGGCCGTTCCACGGCGGTCGCGGGGCGGTCCCGCGACCGGCTCAGCTTTCGGTGGTGTGTCCGGAGAGGCGTTCGACGCCGCGCAGGAGGGCGGAGTGGTCCAGGCCGCCGTCGCCCTGGGCGCGCAGGGAGGCGACGAGATTGGCGACGACGGCGCCGACGGGCAGGGCAGCGCCGACGGTGCGGGCGGCGTCGGTGACGATGCCCATGTCCTTGTGGTGCAGGTCGATGCGGAAGCCGGGCTTGAAGTCGCGGTTCTTGAAGTTGTCCATCTTGCGGGTCAGGACCGTGGAGCCGGCCAGGCCGCCGTTCAGCACGTCGAGGGCGGCGGCCAGGTCGACGCCGGACTTCTCCAGGAAGACCACGGCTTCGGCGCAGGCCTGGATGTTGACGGCGACGATCAGCTGATTGGCGGCCTTGACGGTCTGCCCGGAGCCGTGCGGCCCGCACAGCACGATCGTCTTGCCCAGCGCCTCAAGGATCGGGCGGGCGGCGTCGAAGTC
>NZ_JBSFYC010000031.1:0-90251 GCF_053595675.1 Streptomyces sp. NPDC002446
TGGACGAGCGGCTCGGCAAGATCACCTTCTGGACGCTGTTCATCGGCTTCCACGGCACCTTCCTCGTCCAGCACTGGCTGGGCGCCGAGGGCATGTTGCGCCGAATCCCGGACTATCTGGCCGCCGACGGATTCACCACCCTGAACACCGTCTCCAGTATCTTCTCCTTCCTCCTCGGACTCTCCCTCCTGCCCTTTCTCTACAACGTCTGGAAGACCGCCAAATACGGAGAGAAGGTCACCGTCGACGACCCGTGGGGCTACGGCCGTTCGCTGGAGTGGGCGACGTCCTGCCCGCCGCCGCGGCACAACTTCCGCACCCTGCCGCGTATTCGCTCCGAATCCCCGGCGTTCGACCTCCATCACCCGGAGGTCTCACATGAGATCGAGGCCATGACGGATACCGGGAACACGCACGGCACCGAAATCGGAGCCCGCACATGAACGACCGAACACGGCGGGGCGGTGGAATGCGGAGCGGCGGAGGCACGGACATGGACCGGGCCATCAACGAAATCGAGGGATACCTCCTCTGGGAGGCGGAGAAGGACCGGACCCGCACCCGCGCGGACGCCTTCTGCGCCGGTCTGCCCTGGCTCACCGACAGCCAGCGGCAGGAAGTGGAACTCCGCTACTGCCAGGACCAGCGCGAGGCCTCGCGGGCCTATCTGGAGCGCATCGCGGTCCGCAGCGCCACCCTGCGGACCGAATACGAGAGTGTCTACCGGGCACTCCGGCGACGGCTGATCACCGCGTTCCTCAGCGGCACGCTGGCCGTGGTGGCGCTGGTGACCGTGGCGGCCGTCGGCCTGACCGCACGCTGAGCGGGCCCCGCGCGGTCCGCTCTCAGCCGGAGACGGTGATCTGGGACGCGGGGTCGGTGGCGTCACTCACCTGGTAGACGGCGTTGAACGTCGAGCTGGTCGCACTGGTCGGGCAGCCGAAGCCGCCGACCACCTTCACCGGCACCGCCGCGTTGGCGAAGGCGAGGGTGGACGGCGCGCCATTGGTCCAGGTGCCGTTCACCGTCGCCGCCGTGTTGGGGGCCGCGGTCACCGTGCAGGACGCCAGCCCGCTGGTCTTGAGCACGAAACCACCGGAGGGGATGGTCAGCCCGGCGGTCACCGGAGCCCCGTGCTGCATGGCCACGCCCCAGGTGCCGGTCGTGCTGACGGTCGCGCTGACGCCCGGCATGCTCGTCGTACAGGAGTCGTAGGTCGCCGGGGTCGTGGAACTGTTCACCGGCCCGGCTTCGTTGTGGTTGTCGGGCGCGGTCGGCACCTGGCCGTGGGAGGTCGAGACCGTACAGGTGACGGTCACCGAGCCGGCGGTGAAGGTGGCCTTGCCGCTGAGGGCGGCGGTGAAGCTGTGACCTGCCGGGGTCACGGTCGTGGCGGCCGGCGCCCCGCCGGGCTGCGCCGAGGCGGTGCCGGGCACGCCGATGGACAGTCCCAGTACCGCGGCGGCGGCGATCCCGGTGCCGACGGCACGTAATGCGCGCCTACGGGCCGTACGGCGTGCGGGGTGTGCGGTGAGCGCTGGGGTGTGTACGGGGAGCGCTGGGTTCGCGGGACGCGTGGGCGTCATCGTCATCTTGAGTTCCTTCCCGAGGGGGCGGGAGTGCGGGGGAGAGAAGGGAGAGGGGCAGAAGAGGGGAGAGCTGAGGGGGAGGGGGAGAAGCGGGAGAGAAAGCGAGGGAGTAGCGAGGGGCTCGATCAGGTGATCAGGGATCGACCGGGGCCCGACCAGGGATCGCTCGGGGCCCGACCAGGGCTTGATCGGGGCTCGTTCAGGGCTTGGGCAGGGTTCGTTCAGGGGCCGGTCGGGTGATCAGGACTCGACCGGGTCCGGCTCGCTGACGACCGGCTGCCAGGCGAAGATCATCGAACCGCCGAGGATCCCGATCACCGTGCCGATCAGAAAGCCGCCGAGGTTGGACATCACCAGCGCGGCCGCCGCACACAGGACGGTCAGTACGCCCGCGATCCCCCGGTAGTGCGGAGCGAACCACGCCGAAAGCCCCATCACGATCATCACCAGCCCCATCAGCACCGAGGGGATACCGGCGATGCCCTGTTGCAGCATGATCTTCAGTGGTGCCAGAGGGATGGCACAGATCTCGGCACCGGCGATGACGGCCGCCAGACCACCCCAGAAGGGCCGTCCCGTCCGCCAGCGCCGCCAGGTCAGAAGCATTCCTTCGTGCCCTTGGAGATCTTCATGCTCAGCCCGGAGAGCTTGAACGTCCCGGCGTTGGTGGCCCAGGCGGTCTGCCGCAGCTTGCTGATGCTGACGTCGTCGGCCTGTTGGGCGAAGAGATCCTGCAGGCCCTGGGCGCTGGCCGGTCCCTTGTCCAGAGTGGAGGCGTCCCGGCCGATCTCAATGTTGTGGAAGGACGCGTTCCCGGCGAGCTGGGTGGCGTCCACGAAGAGATTGGCCGCCTCGACGGGCTTGTTGCCCGTACCGGCATGGAGGTTGAGCGAGATGTCGCCGATGACGGGCAGGTGAGTGACCACCGACTGACAGAGATTGTTCAGTTGCGCCTTCCTGATGGCGGTGACCGCTACCGGGAGGAGGTCCCCCCTGGCGTTGGTGTCGATGCTGCCGTACTGGGCGAATCCCTCGCCCGTGAGGCTGTCCGCGGACACCTTGAACTGCTGTCCCGATACGGCGAACGAGGCCGCCAACGCCCCATTGGCCAGGGCGATGCCCAGCGCCGCCGTGCCGGCCAGGGCCGGGACGGACAGCACGGCGAACCTCCGCCAGCTGATGCGTCCCGTGACAGGTCTGCCGTCTGCGTCCTTCATGGTGTGAGTCCCCTTCGAAGAGCGTGGAGCGCACTGTCGCAACACGTGGGGGGAGTACGTAGCCGTGGTACCGCGCGGCGCCGGGCACGCGCGTGGGGCGCGGCCGGGCGGTGCGTGCATGGGGGAGGGTGTGCGTTACATGGGGGGAGGGTGCGCGGCTCTGTCCAACCCGCTGCGGTGTCTGCCGGACGGGCTGCGGCGAACCGCCGGGTTGAGTTCAGCGAACTGCCGAATTGTTACTGGCGAGTTGAATGTAAGTCCGCCCATGACAACTGGCAAGGTTGAGAGAGGAACGGGTTTTGGACATACCGCTGCACCCGCTAGTCGGCAATGACTACCGGGTGCAGCGAGTTCTCCTGGCCATGGCTCTCGTCGGCCTCGGCCTCGGCCTCGGCCTCGGCCTCGGCCTCGGCCTCCGGCCCCTTAGCCGTAATGAACCTGAAGCTCCTTCACGCCGTTGAGCCACGCCGAGCGCAGCCGCCGCGGATCGCCGGCCAGCGAGATGCCGGGCATGGTGTCCGCGATGGCGTTGAAGATCAGGTTGATCTCCAGGACGGCGAGGGACTTGCCGAGGCAGAAGTGCGGCCCGCCGCCCCCGAAGCCCAGATGCGGATTGGGGTCGCGGGTGATGTCGAAGACCTCGGGACGGTCGAAGACCTCCGGGTCGTTGTTGGCGGAGGAGTAGAAGATGCCGACCCGCTGGCCCTTCTTGATTTCCGCCCCGCCCAGTTCGGTGTCCTGGGTGGCGGTGCGCTGGAAGGAGACCACCGGCGTCGCCCAGCGCACGATCTCCTCGGCCGCCGTCGCGGGTCGCTCACGCCGGTAGAGCTCCCACTGGTCGGGGTGGGTGAGGAAGGCGTGCATCCCGTGGGTGATGGCGTTCCGTGTCGTCTCGTTGCCGGCCACGGCCAACAGCAGCACGAAGAACCCGAATTCGTCGGAGCCGAGATTCCCCTCGTGCTCGGCCGCCACCAGTTGGCTGACGATGTCCTTGGCCGGGCATTCCTTGCGCGCCGCGGCGAGGTTCATCGCGTACGAGATCAGCTCCATCGCCGCGTTGGCGCCGACCTCTTCGGTGATGGCCAGTTCCGGATCGTCGTAGGCGACCATCTTGTTCGACCAGTCGAAGATGCGGGCCCGGTCGTCCTGGGGGACGCCGATGAGTTCGGCGATGGCCTGGAGGGGGAGCTCGCAGGCGATGTCGGTGACGAAGTCCCCGGAGCCGCTCTCCCGTGCCGCGGCGACGATCCGGGCCGCCCGATGGCGCAGCGCCTCCTCCAGGGCGCGTATGGAGCGCGGGGTGAAACCCCGCTGCACTATCTGGCGGACCCTGGTGTGCTCGGGCGGGTCCATGTTCAGCATGATCAGCTTCTGTACGTCGATCTGGTCGCGGGTCATGGCCGCGTTGAAGCGGATGATCGAGGTGTTGAGGTTCGCGGAGAAGATCTCCGGCTTGGTGGAGACCTCCTTGACGTCCTGATGGCGGGTGACGACCCAGTAGCCGTCGTCGTCGAAGCCGGCGATGCCGTGCGGCTGGGCGTTCCACCACACGGGTGCGGTCTGCCGCAGCTGCGCGAACTCGGGGAGCGGAACGCGGGACTGGTAGACGTCGGGGTCGGTGAAGTCGAACCCCTCGGGCAGCGCTGGGCATGGCATCGGCGACTCCTGGTCCGTGGTTCCATCCGGGACTTCTGACGGCTCATCAGGTATGGGGTCGCGGTGAAGGTAGTAACGAGTTCTATAAGTGGCAAGGGTCGCGGCGACTCCTCTTGCAGACAAGGGGCTTGCATGCCTCTTGCGCCCCGGAGGGCGCCTCATAAGACTGTTTGTAGAACTAGAACGCGTACTAGTTCTTCTTCCGTGGGTCCGGGACGCCCGCGGACGCGAGGAGAGGACGAGTCAGTCATGGCCGCGGAACCCGTCATCGTCGAAGCCGTACGCACCCCCATCGGCAAGCGCCAGGGCGCGCTCGCCAACCTCCACCCCGCCTACCTCCTGGGGGAGACCTACCGCGAACTCCTCGCCCGTACGGGCATCCAGCCCGACTGCGTAGAACAGATCGTCGGCGGCACCGTCACGCACGCCGGTGAGCAGTCGATGAACCCGGCGCGCAACGCCTGGCTGACGATGGGCCTCCCGTACGAGACCGCGGCGACCACCGTGGACTGCCAGTGCGGCTCCTCCCAGCAGGCCAACCACATGGTCGCCAACATGATCGCGGCCGGCGTCATCGACATCGGCATCGGCTGCGGCGTCGAGGCGATGTCCCGGGTGCCGCTCGGCAGCGGCTCCAAGCACGGCCCCGGCAAGCCCTGGCCGGACGAGTGGAACGTCGATCTGCCTAACCAGTTCGAGGCGGCCGAACGCATCGCCCGCAACCGGGGGCTGACCCGCGAGAACGTCGATTCGCTCGGCCTGATCTCACAGGAACGCGCCGCCGTCGCCTGGTCCGAGGAGCGCTTCAAACGGGAGACGTTCGCCGTCCAGGTGCCCACCACGGAGGACGAACAGGCCGCCGGCCAGGGCATGTGGCGACTGGTCGACCGCGACGAGGGCCTGCGCGACACCAGCATGGAGGCGCTGGGCGGCCTCAAGCCCGTGATGCCGACCGCCGTCCACACGGCGGGCAACTCCTCGCAGATCTCCGACGGTGCCGCCGCGGTGATGTGGGCGTCCAAACGGATGGCCCGCGCCCTCAGGCTGAAGCCGCGGGCCCGCATCGTGGCCCAGGCGCTGGTCGGCGCCGATCCGCACTTCCATCTGGACGGCCCGATCGACGCCACCCGCGCGGTGCTCGGCAAGGCCGGTATGTCCCTCAAGGACATCGATCTGGTCGAGATCAACGAAGCCTTCGCCTCGGTCGTCCTCTCCTGGGCGCAGGTCTTCGAACAGGACCTGGAGAAGGTGAACGTCAACGGAGGCGCCATCGCCCTGGGGCACCCGGTCGGTGCCACCGGCGCCCGGCTCATCACCACCGCCCTCCACGAACTGGAGCGCAGGGACAAGGAATTCGCCCTGATCACGATGTGCGCGGGCGGGGCCCTGGCGACGGCGACGATCATTCAGCGGTTGTAGCCGCTTAGCCGCTTAGCGGCCGTATCGGCCTGTCCGCCTGGTCCTGCGGGTACGGCTGACAGCGGCGCCGCGGCCCGGCCGCACCTGCCGACTCCTTCCGGTGTGGTCGGTCGGACATTCCCAACCTGCGGTAAACCGCAGGTGAGTTGTGCGGAGAACCGCATTCTGCGGCGAGCGGGATCTCCGTACCGTCGAAGACATGACGAACAGCAGCCAGCAGCAATCACCGTTTCCACCGCATTCACCTGCGCCTTCAGCGCCAGTTTCACCTTCACCCGCGACTTCGCGTCCATCCACGCCTCCACGTTCACCCGGGCCTCCACGTTCACCCCGGCCTTCACGTTCACCCGGGCCTTCACGTTCCACTTCACCTTCGGCCTCGGCTCCCTCTGCGTCCGGCGTACGGGGCGCATCCGGCGGTCTGGCCATCGGCGCAGCCCTTCTGCTGACGGTGCTCACGGCGGCCCCGGCCCTCGCGAGACCGTCGGCCGTCGCACCGCGGCCGACGGCGGAGGCAACGGCTACGGTCGCGTCCCGCACCGCGCCCTGGCGCGGGACCCTCCTGTCCGTCACGTCCCTCGGTCGGCAGAGCAGGTCCGAGATCATCAGCCAGGCACAGAAGGCAGGCCTGGACACCGAGACCGCCCGGCACGGCGTCGCCGCATACCGCCTCACCTACCGCACGATCACCCCAGACGGCCGCCCCACCACCGCATCCGGCCTGCTGGCCCTGCCCCTCGGCGGGGGCCACCGGCACCTCCCGCCCGTGATCCACACCCATGGCACCCTCGCCTACCGGGGCTATGCGCCATCGGTCGCGCAAGGCCCCGACCGGGCGGTATCGGTGCTGTACGCCTCCGCCGGCCGCGCCGCCATCGCCCCCGACTACCTCGGCCTCGGCACGAGCCCGGGCCGCCACCCGTACATGGACGCCCGTTCCGCGGCCTCCGCATCCCTGGACATGCTCCGGGCGGCCCAGGCGGCCGCCCCGAAACTCGGCGCCGCCCTCGGCCGAACGGTGTCCATCACCGGCTTCTCACAGGGCGGTCAGGTCTCCATGGAGCTGGGCCGTGAGCTGGACCGGGGCGCCGACCCCCGGTTCCGCGTCGGGACGCTCGCCCCGGTCGGCGGACCGTACGACCTCGACGGCAGTGAACTGCCCGGCCTGTTCGACGGCCGCGTCAACCCACGGTCCGCCGTCTTCTACGTGACCTTCTTCCTCACCGCGCAGAACCGTCTGCACCCGCTCTACGACGACCCTGGCGAGGTGTTCCGCGCCCCCTATGCCGGCCGCGTCGAGGACCTCTTCGATGGCGACCACCCGGCGGAGGACATCGCCGGCAAGCTGCCCGACCGCCTCGAAGACCTGCTGACCGACACCTGGTACAAGAAGCTCCAGCACCCGTCCGGCGCCCTGCTGGAAGCCGTCGTCGCCAACGACCGCACCTGCGACTGGCGGCCCGGCCGGGGCGTACGGATAACCCTCTACACCGCGTCCGGCGACCGTGACATCCCGATAGCCAACTCGCGCAGCTGTGCACGGGAACTGGCGCGACACGGCGCTCGGGCGACGGTCGTCGACCAGGGCGCAGACGCCAACCACTACACCTCGTTCCTGCGCTCGATGCCCTCCATAGTCCGTTCCCTGCCGGTCGCCCGCGCCCGCTGAGCACGACCGGCACGAGCCGCGGACCAGCGGAAACGAGGCCCGGCGCCGGTCCTGGAAGGCCAGACCGATCGGCAGGGACCGGCAGGCGATCGGCAGGCGATCGCAGGGACCGGCAGGCGATCGCAGGGACTGGCAGGTGATCGCAGGGACCGGGCAGGTGGTTGTCAGGCGGTTGTCAGGTGGTTGGCAGGCGGGGTCAGGAGGTCGTCACGCGGCTTCTCGCGGTGGATCAGGGGTGAAGGAGACAGGGGCGTCGAAGGCGGCGCGGCGGGTGGCGCGGCGCAGGGCCTTGAGGACGGTGCCGCCCAAGGTGAAGGTGAGGATCACGGTGACCAGGGCTCGGGGGAGGTCCCAGCCGAGGGAGGTGGCAAGGCAGTAGGCGATATAGCGGGCGAGGTTCTGATCGAGGGGATCGCCCGGGACGAAGGAGACCCCCGAGGTCATGCCGGCGATATAGGGCCAGCCCTGGAGGTTCATGATGAGGCCGTAGAGGACCGCGGAGACCGCGCCGTAGGCGGCGAGCATGGCCAACTCGCGGCGGCCGCGCAGCCGGTCGGGCCCCGGCAGCAGGCCGGCGCCCATCGACACCCACCCCATCGTCAGCATCTGGAACGGCATCCACGGGCCGACTCCACCGGTCAGCAGCGCCGACGCGAACATCGCCACGGAACCCAGTACAAAGCCGAAGCCGGGCCCGAGCACCCGGCCTGCCAGCACCATCAGGAAGAACATCGGCTCGATGCCGGCCGTCCCCGCGCCCAGCGGACGCATCGCGGCCCCGGCCGCGGCCAGTACGCCGAGCATGGCGATGGCCTTGGCGTCCAGGCCGGAGTCGGCGATGGTCGCGACGACAACGGCGAGCAGCATGGGCAGCAGCGCGGCGAACAGCCAGGGCGCGTCCTTGGAATGGGCGAGCCCGGAGGCGGAGTCGGCGAGCAGCGGCCAGCCGAAGGCCATCACGCCGATGGCCGAGACCAGCGCCAGCGCGGCGATGGAACGGGGCCCGAGGCGTACGGCACGGGCCCCGCGGTTCAGGCGGCGGCCGGAGGCTGAGCGGGGGCCGGTGCCGTCCGGGAGCGGTGAGCGACGCGTACTCATCCGGCTCATCCGGTCGTCTCCGTCTCCAGAGCGCGGGCCACCTGAGGAACCGTCAGCCAGGGCAGTGGAGCGAGGACCTTCGCGACCTGTGGAGCAAAGGAAGGAGAGGACACGACAACCTCGTCGGTGGGACCGTCGGCGACGACCTCACCGTCCGCGAGGATCACGACGCGGTGCGCCAGTTCGGCGGCGAGTTCCACATCATGAGTGGCCAGGACGATGGCGTGGCCCTCGGCAGCCAGTGTGCGCAGTACTTCGACCAGGCGGGCCTTGGCGGCGTAGTCCAGGCCACGGGTGGGCTCGTCGAGGAGGAGCAGTGGAGGACGGGCGGTCAGTACGACGGCGAGGGCGAGCGCCAGGCGTTGGCCCTCGGAGAGATCACGGGGGTGGACGGAGTCCGGGACATCGGGCAGCAGTCGGGATACCAGGGCCCGGCAGCTGCCGGCGGGGGCGTCCGCGTCCTGGTCCGCCGCGGCGCACTCGGCGGCGACGGTGTCCGCGTAGAGGAGATCGCGGGGTTCCTGCGGCACCAGACCGACGTGCCGCAGAAGGGTGCGGGGACGGGTGCGGTGCGGAGTGGCGCCGCCCACGCTCACCGTCCCGGAGGACGGCTGGTGCATCCCGACGAGGGTGCCGAGGAGTGTGGACTTCCCCGCACCGTTGCGCCCCATCAGCGCAACGGTCTCACCGGCCCGGACGCTCAGGTCCACCTGGTACAGCGCATCGATCCGGCCCCGGCGGACACCCAGCCCGGAGACCGCCGCCACGACGGCACCGTCCCCGGCTTGTGCGCCAGAGCCGTCCGGGGTGCGCGGAGGCGGCGGGGTGACGCCCGTCAGGCGTTCGCGGAGAGGGGCGGCCTTGCGGCGGGCGTCGCGGACAGTGAGGGGGAGGGGGGACCAGTGGGCCAGGCGGCCGAGGGCCACTACCGGGGGATGGACGGAGGAGACGGACATGATGTCGGCGGGGGCGCCCATGAGGGGCGCGGCGCCGGGGGAGGGGAGGAGAATGACCTGGTCGGCGTATTGGACGACGCGCTCCAGGCGGTGTTCGGCCAGCAGGACGGTCGTGCCGAGGTCGTGGACCAGGCGCTGGAGTACGGAGAGCACCTCTTCGGCGGCGGCCGGGTCGAGGGCCGAGGTCGGCTCGTCGAGCACCAGCACCTTGGGGTGGGTGGTGAGGACCGAGCCGATCGCCACCCGTTGCATCTGGCCGCCCGAGAGGGTGGTGATGGCGCGGTCGCGCAGGTCGGCCAGGCCCAGCAGGTCCAGGGTTTCCTCGACGCGGCGGCGCATCACCTCGGGGGCGAGGCCGAGGGATTCCATACCGTAGGCGAGTTCGTCCTCGACGGTGTCGGTGACGAAGTGCGCCCGTGGGTCCTGGCCCACGGTGCCGACGACATCGGCGAGTTCGCGCGGCTTGTGGGTGCGGGTGTCGCGGCCGTCGACGGTGACGCGGCCGTGCAGGGTGCCGCCGGTGAAGTGGGGCACGAGTCCGCAGACGGCGTTCAGGACGGTGGACTTGCCGACGCCGGAGGGGCCGATCAGGAGGCACAGTTCGCCCTCGGGGATCGTCAGGTCGATGCCCTGGACGGCGGGCGCCGTGGCGTCGCCGTAGGTGACCGAGACCTGCTCGAACCGGATCACTGGGTCGGCTCCTTCTTGCGCGGATGGGGATCGTCGGAGTGCATGCGGCCCGCAGCACCGCCCTCAACGCGGCCCTCGCCGTGGGCGTCGCCATGACGGCCACCCCGCTCGGCGCCCCGCGGCCCGGCCCGGCGCCGTGCCCCCTCCGACGCCCGTGCCGCCGGCACCGGTGCCACCAGCGCCGGGAGCAGCCCCACCAGCACGGACGCCGCCGGCCAGAGCGGAAGTACGGGAGCCGTGAGAGGGACGGCCGGTGGGTGGAGGGCGGCCGTGGCGTAGGTGTTCGCGCAGATCATCAGGGCGGCCACGGCGATGCCGGAGCCTGCGACGAGCCAGGCCCGCAGGCCCCAGCGTTCGGGCCGGTAGCGGGTGCGCAGGGACCGGCGCCCGCCGAGCCACAGTCCGGCCAGGGCCGCGGCCAGCCCGGCGAGGAGCAGCGGCAGCCCGTAGCCGGCCCCGGTGTCGCCGAGCAGGCCGTAGGTGCCGGCGCAGATGCCGAGCAGACCGCCGAGGGTGAGGGCGGAGGTGGTGTGCCGTACGGCGCGCGGTACGCGCGCGCTGCGGCCGTAGCCGCGGGCGTCCATGGCCGAGGCCAGTGCCACCGAGCGCTCCAGCGCGCCCTCCAGCACCGGCAGGCCGACCTGGAGCAGTGCCTTGACGCCGCGGTCGGGCCGGCCGCGCAGCCGTCGGGCGGCGCGCAGCCGCTGGACGTCGGCGACCAGGTTCGGTGCGAAGGTCATGGCGACGACGACCGCCACGCCCGCCTCGTACAGCGCACCGGGCAGCGACTTCAGCAGCCGCGACGGGTTGGCCAGCGCGTTGGCGGCGCCGATGCAGATGAGGAGGGTGGCCAGCTTCAGCCCGTCGTAGAGCGCGAAGACCATGCCCTCCGCCGTGACCCGGCCGCCGATGCGGACGCCCTTCGCCCAGTCGGGCAGCGGTACTTCGGGCAGTGTCACCAGGGTGTGCGTCCCCGGGATGGGCGAGCCGAGCACGAAGGCGAAGACCAGCCGGATGGCGATCACGACCAGGCCGAGCCTGACGAACGCGCCGTGCGAGCGGGCCCAGGGCGCGTCCGTACGGCGTGCCGCGACGACATAGCCGGCCACTCCCACCAGCAGCCCGAGCAGCAACGGGTTGGTGGTACGGGAGGCCGCGGTGGCCAGGCCGAGCGCCCACAGCCACCAGGCGCCGGCGTGCAGCGCGGTGGTACGGGTCGCCTGCGGGGCGCTCATCCGCGCCGGCGGCGGGCCTGCCATACGGCCGCCGCGCCCAGTACGACGACGGCGCCGCCACCGACGAGCAGCCCGGCGGACGGCCCGCCGTCACCGGAGCCCGCGCTGCCCCCGTCGGCACCCCGCTCGCCGTTCCCTGCCGCGCCCGAAGCCGACGAGCCGGCGGAACCGGCGCCCTTCGACGCGTCCGCCCCCTTCGACCCGTCCTGCTCGCCCGACCCCTCCGAGCCGCTGAGCTGGTCCGCGCACCCCGACTTCGGGTATCCGGCGATGGCGCACAGCAGCGCGTTGGAGTCATAGCGCAGCGGCCGGGCGACCGCGGCCAGCGCCTCGCCCGCCGAGGCGTCCTCGGACACCTGGGCGCACTCCGTGCGGGCCTTCGGCGGCCGATCGCCGCGGGGCGCTTCGGCGGCGGTGCCGAAGTCGATGACGATGCCGATCCGCTTGCGGCCCTCCTTGGCGGGCGTATCGCGGCAGATCGCGTCGAAGTCGGCGGCCGCGCGCGGCTTGCCGGCCGCGGCGGAGTCGGCGCTGACGGTGAAGCGGAACCCCTCGACCGCGCCGTCCGCGGGCCGCGCGGTGCCCGGCCCCTGGGTGGCGTACGCCCAGGAGCCGCCGCTCTTGCCGTCCCAGAAGGACCAGTAGCGGTACTCCTGCGCCTGGGCCGGCCCGGCGGTCAGCCCGGTGACCGTGCCGGCCAGCAGCAGCGTGCCGGCGACCCTGCCCCACCGCATGAGTCGGCTACGCCGCATCAGCCGAATCCGCCGCATGCGCCCCATCAGAGCTCGTTCTTCTTCTTACGGCCGCTCAGCAGGAAGCCGATGCCGGCGCCGACGGCCAGCCCGACGCCGATGACCCACCACACGCTGATGCCGCCGTCGGTCTCCTCGGCGTCCTTGGTGTGCTCCGCCGACGGCTTCGCGGTACCGGCCGGCTTGGGCCCCGTCTTGTTCAGCGCGGCCACCAGGTCGGTGCCCCCGAAGGAGCGCGGGTCGGTGCCGGTGGCGTGCGCGGCGAGCACCAGCTGGGCGTAGGCGGCGGGGCCGCTCTGCTCGGCCCAGTCCGCCGCGTTCTTCTCCAGCCACTGCAGCGGCTTGTGGGCCGCGGCGCCGTGCGCCCCGGCCGCCAGCGCCACCACGGCATCGGCGGTGTTTCCGACATCGGGCTGCTTCTCCTGGCCCGGCATCGCGGAGAGCAGATGCTGCCCGTTCGCCTCCAGCTGGGCGACGAGGTAGGCGGCGCCGCCGTCCGCGGCCTGCTGCGGCTCGGCGGCCTTCGGCTGCTTGCTGTCCTTGCAGGTCAGCGGCTTGACGGGGGTGTCCGCACCCTTGTCGGCCGGCGCCACGACAAAGCCCTTGCCCAGTGCGCCGGTCACGGCGGCCGCGGTGGCGTCCGCGTTCGGCGCCGCGCCCTTGAGCTGGAAGGTGAACGCACCGCGCTCGCCCTCCTTCGGGGCGCAGCCCAGCTGGAAGGTGAGCAGCGCCTCGTAGGGGGTCTTGCCGCCCTTCTTCGAGGTGACCGACTCCGGCTTCTCACCGGCCGCCGTGAGCGCGCCGATGACGACGGAGGTGGAGTTGGCGTCGCTGGCCGAGCCGGCCATCGAGCTCCAGCCACCGTCCTCGTTCTGCACCGACTTCAGCCAGCTCACGGCCTTCTTGACGGTCTCGCCGTGCCCGCCGAGCGCGGCCAGCGCCTGTACGGCGGCGGCCGTCTGGTTGGTGTCCCGCATCGCCTTGGCATCGCAGGGCTTGGCCGGCTCGGCGCGGAAGGCGGTGAACGAGCCGTCCGCACACTGCTGGCCGACCAGCCAGTCCACGGCCGAGGCCGCCGGCCGTACACCGACCGTGTCCTGCGCCAGCAGCGCGAGCGACTGCCGCCACACACCGTCGTACTGCGGGTCCTTGGTGCCGTAGAGCCCGTCGGGCAGCTTCTTGGGGGACGCCGACGGGCCGGCCGCGGGGGTCGCGAACGCGGCCGGGGCCGCGGCCGCGCCCAGCACCGCCGCGGCCGCCAGCGCCATGGCGGCGCGGCGCGCCACCAAGGCGACGGAGTGCGTCGAAGGGGCCTGGGGAGCCATGGGGGCCATCGGGTCGGTGCCTCTCGGGTCGGGTCGCGGCGGTGGTACGCAGCCGCGCTCGGCCGACCGCCGGACGCCGATCCTGCGATCGGGCGCGGTGGCACCGGGCTCAGCTCCGTATACCTCGACGGTGCCGCGCACCGGCCGTCCGCAGCGGCGGCGGTTCCGGTGGCGGGAGCCTTGGTCGTGCCCCACCGGGTGCTCCGGCTCGTACGGCCGTCGGCGTGCTGCCTGGACGGCCGTCCTCACGGTTGCGGGTCAGCGCCGGATTTCCACCGGCTTCCCCCGATCGGGTACGGATGAAGTTGTCCCGGACACCTTAACCGGCGCCCGGCCCGGGCTCGCCCGCGCGTACGGACGGGGGAGGCGGCAGGCGCCCTGCGCGGCCCGTGTGCCGCGCGCCCCCCGGCGCGTCACACCGCCTGGTAGGCCGCCGGGTCGGAGCCCGGTACCCGCTCCGCAACCCCCCGCTTCACCAGGTGGCGCAGATGCGCCTCGGCCTCCGAGAGGGCGATGTTCCGGGAGGCGTAGGGGATCCGTTCCCAGGGGCGGTTCCACTCCATGGCCACGGCGAGCTGCCAGGGGGTGAGCGGTTCGCGGAGCAGTGCTCTCAGTCCGGAGAGCCGCTCTTCGTGGTGAGCGATGAGCTCGCGTACGCGTGCGCCCGCGTCGCTGAAGGCGTGCTGGTGGGCGGGGAGCACCTCGGCGGGGGCGAGCCGGCCGATGCGTTCGAGGGAGGCGAGGTAGTCGCCCAGGGGGTCGGTCTCCGTGGCGTCGTCCGGGTCCTCGTACAGGCCGATGTGCGGGGTGATGCCGGGCAGGAGGTGGTCGCCGGAGAAGAGCCGCCCGAAGCCGCGAGCCCGCCCGCCCGGCCGCCCCTCCTCCGCCGGACGGTTCTCGCCCGCCGGCCGCTCCTCCTCCGCCGGACGGCGACCCGCTCCCGGATGCCTCTCCTCCAGGTGGAGGCACACATGCCCCGGCGTGTGCCCCGGCGTCCAGATGGCGCGCAGCCGGCGCCCCGGCAGGTCGATCAGCTCACCGGGGTCGATCCCACGGTCCGGCAGCGCGGCCCGTTGGCCGGGCACTCCGCGGCCGCCCCCGTTGGCGCGCGCCTCCCGGAGCGGCGCCAGATGGTCCTCCGGTGCGCCCGCCGCCGTCAGCTTGGCGATCAGATAGTCGAGCCACTGGCCCCGCTCGGCCTCGCGGGTGCGCCGGACCACGGCGGTGTCCGCCGCGTGCATCGCGACCCAGGCGCCGGAGGCCTCCCGAACCGCGGCGGAGAGGCCGTGGTGGTCGGGGTGATGGTGGGTGATCACGACGCCGTGGAGGTCGGTGACGGCGAAGCCGCAGGCGGCGACCCCGGCGACCAGGGTGTCCCAGGAGTCCGGGTCGTCCCAGCCGGTGTCGATGAGCACCGGTCCGCGGTCGGTCTCCAGGAGGTGGACGAGGGTGTGGCCGAGCGGGTTGTCCGGGATGGGGACGGCGATGCTCCACACTCCGCCCCGGTGGTCGGTCACCTGCGTGGTCATCCCGGTCCCCTCTCGGTGCGGCCAACACCCGGCGCCTCTCGGCGCGGCAGACCCGGCGCCTCCCGCCTCCCCTCACTATAACTAGAACTCGTTTCAAAGAGCCCTGAAGTCGCCTGCGCCGAACCGTTGTTGGGATTCCGTCCGCGCCGTGGACTCCTCCAGGTGGAACTGGTATCAGTTCCTGATGCGATGGCTCACCTGACGCAGCATCAGCACGCCGCGGCACCGGCACCCCGCACCCGCACCCGCACCGGCACCCCGCACCAGTACTCGGCATCAGAACCCCGCGTCAGGCGTCAGCGCGTACGTACCTCGGACAGGCGGCCCACCCGCAGGAGGCGGCAGCGATGAGCGACCTCGTCGAGCACGGAAAGCTCTACATAGGCGGAGAGTTGGTCGATCCGGCCGGCCGGGACACGATCGAGGTCATCTCGCCGCACACCGAACGGGTCATCGGCCGGGTCCCGCGCGCCTCGCGGGCCGATGTGGACCGCGCGGTGGCCGCGGCCCGTACGTCCTTCGAGTCCGGCGTGTGGGCGAACGCCCCGCTGGCGGACCGGATCGCGGTGGTGACCCGTATCAAGGACGCCTTCGCCGCGCGCAGCGAGGAGATCGCCCGGGTCATCAGCTCCGAGAACGGCACCCCCTACACCTCGGGCGTCATGGTGCAGTCGCTGGCCTCGGTGCTGGCGTGGGACGCGGCGCTGACCGTGGCCCGCGGTCTCGGAGCGGCCGGGGGCCGTCCCGCGGAAGACGGCAGCCCCTTCGAGGAGCGGCGGGCCGGTGTGCTGGGGCCGATCCTCGTACGGCGGGAGCCGGTCGGGGTGGTCGCGGCCGTGGTGCCGTGGAACGTCCCGCAGTTCACCGCCGCCGCCAAGCTCGCGCCGGCCCTGCTGGCGGGCTGCTCGGCGGTGCTGAAGGTGTCGCCGGAGACGCCCCTGGACGCGTATCTCCTCGCCGAGATCGCGACCGAGGCCGGGCTGCCGGAGGGTGTGCTGTCGATCCTGCCGGCGGACCGCGAGGTCAGTGAGTACCTGGTCGGGCACCCGGGCGTGGACAAGGTGTCGTTCACCGGCTCCGTGGCGGCGGGCAGGCGCGTCATGGAGGTCGCGGCCCGCAACCTCAGCCGCGTCACCCTGGAGCTGGGCGGCAAGTCCGCGGCGGTGATCCTGCCGGACGCGGATCTGGACGCGGCGGTGGCCGGCATCGTGCCGTTCGCCTGGATGATCAACGGTCAGGCCTGTGTGGCCCAGACCCGGATCCTCGCACCGCGCAGCCACTACGACGAGATCGCCGAACGGTTCACCGCGGCGGCGTCCTCGCTCACCGTCGGCGACCCGCTGGATCCGGCCACCGAAGTGGGCCCGCTGGTCGCCCGCCGCCAGCAGCAGCGCTCGCTGGACTACATCGCGCTCGGCCAGCAGGAAGGCGCCAAGGTCCTCACCGGCGGCGGCCGGCCCAGGGACCGGGCCACGGGCTGGTATGTCGAGCCGACCCTCTTCGGCGAGGTCGCCAACTCCATGCGGATCGCCCGCGAGGAGATCTTCGGCCCGGTCATCTGTCTGCTCCCGTACGACGACGAGGAGCAGGCGGTACGGATCGCCAACGACTCCGACTACGGGCTCTCCGGCTCGGTGTGGACGGCGGACGTCGACCACGGCGTCGACATCGCACGGCGGGTGCGCACCGGTACGTACTCGGTGAACACCTTCAGCATCGACATGCTCGGCCCGTTCGGCGGCTACAAGAACTCCGGCATCGGGCGGGAGTTCGGCCCCGAGGGCTTCGGTGAATACCTGGAGCACAAGATGATCCATCTGCCGGCGGGTGCCTGATGGCGGACCGCTGGCGGGTGGAGGTGGACCGGAGCGTGTGCATCGGCTCGGGAATGTGCGTCGGCGCGGCACCGGACGGCTTCCGGCTGGACACTGCCCGCCAGTCGCACCCCGTGGCGCCGGAGACGGACGCCGCCGAGGGCGTCCTGGCGGCGGCCGAGGGCTGCCCCGTGGAGGCGATCATTGTGACCGTCGCCGGCAGCGGTGAGGTGGTCTTCCCGCCGGAGGAGTGAGCGGTTCGGAGGCGGCGGGGCGGGGCCGGGGCACCGTAGGGGTCGGGGCCCGTAGGGGGGCGGGGGTGCCGCCCGCCCGCCGGTCGAGGCTTACGCCGCCTGTTGCCCCTGCTCGGTGATCATCTTGAGCATGGCCTGGGCTGTGTTGTTCTCGGAGTTGATCCCGTGAACTTCGGTGCCTTCAAAAGTGACGGCCTCGGCGCTGCGGGCGAACATGGATCGTTCGTACGCGGTGAGCGCGGCCTCGATGTCGTCGGGATGCGCGGCGAGGGCCTTGCCGAGTTCGGCGCCGTCGAGCATGGCCAGGTTGGCGCCTTCGCCGTTCGGGGCTGCGGGGTGGGCGGCGTCACCGAGCAGGGTCACCCCCGGCACCCGGTCCCACCGGTGCTCGGCCGGCAAGGCGTAGTGGGGGCGCAGAACAGGCGTGATGTCGGCGTCCGTGATCAGCGCGGTGAGCTCCGGCGCCCAGCCGTCGAACTCCTGCCGAATCCGCGCGGCCGCGGCGGAGGCATCGGTGAAGTCGATGGCGGCGAACCAGTCCTGCGGCCGGGCCAATGCCACGTAGGCGTGCAGGGTGTCGCGGCTTTCCCGGTGAGCGAAGATCTCCTTGCCGGGCGAGGGCGCGATCATCGCCCCGCCGCCAACCACCTTCGCGGTGCCGGTGTGCCGGGTGTCGGCGTCGAACAGGTAGGTCTCGACGAACGACGTGCCGACGTACTCGGGTGTGGCGTCGGAAAGCAGCGGCCGGACCCGCGACCACGCGCCGTCCGCGCCGACCAGCAGGCCGGTGACGACGGTGCCGCCGTCGGCGAACGTCACCTCATGACGGCCCTCGCCGAGGGCACGGGTGCCGCTGACCTTGTGCCCCCACCGGACGGTGTCGGCCGGGAGCGAGTCGAGCAGGATCTGCCGCAGCTCCCCGCGCTGCACCTCGGGGCGTCCGCCCGTGCCGTCGTCGGCCATCTCTGGAAAGGTGCCAGGCCCCGCCGACCAGCCGCCGACATCGGACCGACGGCCCCCGATAGATAGATGACCGACAAGGGCCCCCTGCGCGCCAACGCCCCACGCAGGCCGCGGGGTTGGCGTGACCCGGCGCCCGCGCAGCACCGCCCCCATCGCGCGACGCTAACCGGCACAGCCCGCGCAGCCCGCCGCTACCGCGTCCTCTCGGGTGCGGGTGCGGGTGCGGGTGCGGTCAGGTCGATCAGTCGGCAGACCGTTTCGATGTCTATCTTCACCTGGGCGATCGAGGCGCGGCCCGACAGCCAGGTGATCAGTGCGGAGTGCCAGGTGTGCTCGATGACCCGGACCGCGGAGAGCTGTTCGGGGGTGGGCGGTCCGTCCAGCCCCATGGCGTCCAGGATGATCGCCGTCGTCAGCCGCGAGACGGTGTCCACCTCGGGGCTCACCGAGCGGTCGGCGAAGGTCAGTGCGCGCACCATCGCATCGGCGAGATGGGGCTCGCGCTGCAGTGCGCGGAACGCCCGCATCAGGGTCTGGGCGACCCGGGCGCCCGGGTCCTGCTCCGACGGCGGGCGCTTGCGCAGTGTTTCGTGCATGTGCTGGAGCTGGTCCTGCATGGTGGCGACCAGCAGATGCACCTTGGAGGGGAAGTAGCGGTAGAGGGTGCCGAGCGCGACGCCGGAGGACTCGGCGACCTCGCGCATCTGCACGGCGTCGAAGCCGCCACGGGACGCCAGCTTGGCGCTGGTGTGCAGGATGCGGCGGCGCCGGGCCTCCTGACGCTCGGTCAGGGGAGGACTCGCGGGGAGCGTCGGCCTGGCCGCCCTGGATTCCGTAGTCATATTTCCCATTCCGTGGCATTCCGTCCGCGATGCGGCGAGTGCCGGTGGTGTGATCGGCACAGCATGGCAGGGGCGCGGGTGGTGGCGCGAATCACCTGGTGCGGCTCTTTTCGCATGGGTCCTGGCCGGTAGATTCGAAGCTTGGTGAACTGATCAGTAGCCCAGCAGTTCTGTAACTTGTTCTAGATTACCGCCAGCGGTTACGCTCCGGCGAAAGTCCAGTGAGAAGGGGGCCGAGCGTGACCGCAGAGGCCGTCCAGGCAGCCGCGCCCCGCCCCGCAGAGGCGCCCCCGGCCTCCGCCCCGGCGAACGGCGAGCGTCCGGAGCGCGCCGCGGCCACCACCCCGGGAGACCACGGGCGCCCCCTGCGCATCGCGATGCTCACCTATAAGGGGAACCCGTTCTGCGGCGGACAGGGCGTCTATGTCCGCCACCTTTCGCGCGAACTGGCCCGCCTCGGCCACACCGTCGAGGTGATCGGCGCCCAGCCCTACCCCGTCCTCGACGAGGGCGTGGTGCTGACCGAGCTGCCGAGCCTGGACCTCTACCGCCAGCCGGACCCGTTCCGCACGCCGGGGCGCGGCGAGTACCGCGACTGGATCGACGCCCTGGAGGTGGGCACGATGTGGACCGGGGGATTCCCCGAGCCGCTGACCTTCTCGCTGCGCGCCCGGCGTCATCTCGCCGCCCGCCGCGGCCAGTTCGACGTCGTCCACGACAACCAGACCCTGGGCTACGGCCTGCTCGGCGGCCCCGGCTCGCTCGGCGCCCCGCTGGTGACCACGATCCACCACCCCATCACCGTCGACCGGCGGCTCGACCTGGAGGCCGCCGACGGCTGGAAGCGCCGCGCCTCGGTCCGCCGCTGGTACGGCTTCACCCGGATGCAGAAGCGCGTCGCCCGGCGGCTGCCGTCCGTGCTGACCGTCTCCGGCTCCTCCCGCCAGGAGATCGTCGACGACCTCGGGGTACACCCCGGCCGCATCCATGTCGTCCACATCGGCGCCGACACCGACCTGTTCTCGCCGGATGCCTCCGTCCCGGAGGTGCCCGGACGGATCGTCACCACCTCCAGCGCGGACGTCCCCCTCAAGGGGCTGATCCACCTCGTCGAGGCGCTCGCCAAGGTGCGCACCGAGAACCCCGAGGCCCACCTGGTGGTCGTCGGCAAGCGCGCCGACGACGGGCCGGTCGCCGCCGCCATCGAACGGCTCGGGCTGTCCGGCGCCATCGAATTCGTCAAGGGCATCAGCGACCGCGAACTCGTCGATCTGGTCCGCAGCGCCCAGATCGCCTGCGTCCCCTCCCTCTACGAGGGCTTCTCGCTGCCCGCGGCCGAGGCGATGGCCACCGGAACCCCGCTGCTGGCCACCACCGGCGGCGCCATCCCCGAGGTCGCCGGGCCCGACGGCGAGACCTGCCTGGCGGTGCCGCCCGGCGACGCCGACGCGCTCGCCGGCGGACTGCTGCGCCTGCTGGGCGACGAGGCGCTGCGCCGCCGGCTCGGCGCGGCCGGCCGGGAGCGGGTGCTGGCCCGCTTCACCTGGCGGCAGGCCGCCATCGGTACCGCCGAGCGCTACCGCGAGGCGATCGCCCTCCAGGGCGGCCGGGCCGCCGCCCGCACTCTGCGCAGCTAGCCGCGCGCCCCTTGCACTCCTGCAGCCACCACCGCCACCAACCGCCGGACGAAAGCAGAACCCCGTGCTGACCGTCGACTTTTCCCGTTTCCCGCTCGCTCCGGGCGACCGCGTGCTCGACCTGGGCTGCGGCGCCGGCCGGCACGCCTTCGAGTGTTACCGGCGCGGCGCGCAGGTCGTCGCCCTCGACCAGAACGGCGAGGAGATCCGCGAGGTCGCCAAGTGGTTCGCGGCGATGAAGGAGGCGGGCGAGGCCCCGGCGGGCGCCTCCGCCACCGCCATGGAGGGCGATGCGCTGGCCCTGCCGTTCCCCGACGCCAGCTTCGACGTCGTGATCATCTCCGAGGTGATGGAGCACATCCCGGACGACAAGGGCGTGCTCGCCGAGATGGTGCGCGTCCTGCGCCCCGGCGGCCGGATCGCCGTCACCGTGCCCCGCTACGGCCCCGAGAAGATCTGCTGGACGCTCAGCGACGCCTACCACGAGGTCGAGGGCGGCCATATCCGCATCTACCGCGGCGACGAACTCCTCGGCAAAATGCGGGAGGCCGGCCTGGAGCCGTACGGCACGCACCACGCACACGGGCTGCACAGCCCCTACTGGTGGCTGAAGTGCGCCTTCGGGGTGGACAACGACAAGGCGCTGCCGGTGCAGGCGTACCACAAGCTGCTGGTCTGGGACATCATGAAGAAGCCGCTGGCCACCCGGCTCGCCGAGCGCGCGCTCAACCCCGTCATCGGCAAGAGCTTCGTCGTCTACGCCACCAAGCCGCACCTGCCGGAGGCACCGGCCGCCGAGGCCGCCGCCGAGCCCGCCACCGCCCGCGCCCGGAAGTCCGCCGCGTCCGGGGCCAAGACCGCGTCCGGGGCCAAGGCCGCGTCCGGGGCCAAGGCCGCGTCCGGGTCCGGCGCCAAGGTCCCCGCCTCCAGCGCCGCCAAGCGCTCCGCGAAGTCCTCCGCCAAGCCCTCCGCCGGGGCTGCCAAGTGACGAGTCCCGGGCGTACCGAACGGCTCGTCCTGCCGGGGGTGCTCACCGCTGAACAGGCGGCCCGTACGGTCGCCGGCATCCTGGCGACGCAGCGCGAGGACGGCGCGATCCCCTGGTTCCGGGGCCACCACCTCGACCCGTGGGACCACACCGAGGCCGCCATGGCCCTGGACGCGGCCGGCGAACACGAGCGCGCCGAGGCCGCGTACGACTGGCTGGCGCGCCATCAGAACCCGGACGGCTCCTGGTACGCGGCCTACGCCGACGGCGACGCCGAGGCGCCCACCGACCGCGGCCGTGAGACCAACTTCTGCGCGTACATCGCGGTCGGCGTCTGGCACCACTTCCTGTCCACCGGCGACGAGGCCTTCGTCGACCGCATGTGGCCCGCGGTCTCCTCGGCGATCTCCTACGTCCTGGAGCTCCAGCAGCCCGGCGGCGAGATCGGCTGGAAGCGTGAGGACGACGGCACGCCCGTCAACGACGCGCTGCTGACCGGCTCGTCCTCCATCTACCAGGCGCTGCGCTGCGCGCTCGCACTCGCCGAACAGCGCGAGGAGCCGCAGCCCGACTGGGAGCTGGCGGTCGGCCGCCTGGGCCACGCCATACGCAGCCACCCCGAGCGGTTCCTGGACAAGGGCCGCTACTCCATGGACTGGTACTACCCGATCCTGGGTGGTGCGGTCCGCGGTGAGGCGGCCAGGGAGCGTATCGACGCCGACTGGGAGCGCTTCGTGGTGCCGGGTCTGGGCGTGCGCTGCGTGCTGCCCAACCCCTGGGTCACCGGCGGGGAGAGCGCGGAGCTCGCGCTCGCCCTGTGGGCCATGGGGGAGTCCGAGCGGGCCGTACAGATCCTCAAGTGGATACAGCACCTCCGCGCCGAGGACGGCATGTACTGGACCGGCTATGTCTTCGACGACGACGCCATCTGGCCGCGCGAACGCACCTCCTGGACGGCCGGTTCGCTGCTGCTCGCGGTCGCGGCCGTGGGCGGCGACGAGGCCACGACCTCGGTCTTCGGCGGTGACCGGCTGCCGACGGGGCTCGATCCGGACTGCTGCCGGTAGGCGGGGCACGGAGCACGGAGGGGACCGGCCCGCGCGCAAATGGGAGGCCGGGCCGGACAGCGGCGCACTACTGTGCGCCGCATGACTCTCCAAGGCTCCCTCACCCACGAGGAATACTGCGCTCAGCTCCTCGCCGAGACCGAGAAGTTCCGGGCGATCGTACGGAGCGCCGATCTGTCCGTGACCGTTCCGACGTGCCCCGACTGGACGCTGGCCGATCTGGCCCGCCATGTGGGCGGTGCGCACCGCTGGGTCGGCACGATCGTCGCCACCCGCGCCGCGAAGCCCGTCGACGAGGCGGACGTCCCCGAGGGAGCGGGTCCCGCGGGCGAGGACGCGGCGGCCCTGGACGCCTGGCTCGCGGCCGGCGTCGAGCAGACCGTGGCGGCCCTGCGGGAGGCCGGCCCCGACACCGAGGTGTGGACCTGGTCCCCGGTGCAGCGCACGGGGTTCTGGGCGCGCCGGATGGCCCATGAGACGGTGATCCACCGCGCCGATGCGGCGCTCGCCGCGGGCGCCGCATTCGAGGTCCCGCCGCAGGTCGCCGCCGACTGCCTGGAGGAGTGGCTGCAGATCTGCGAACTGCCGGTGGTCGCGGAGCGTTTCGCCGGACGCCGCGGGGAACTCTTCGGCCCCGGCCGTGGCATCCACCTGCATGCCACCGACACCCCGCCCGAGCTGAACGCCGAGTGGGTCCTCGATCTCACCGGCGAGTGGCTCACCCACCGCCGCGCCCATGAGAAGGCGCCGGTCGCGCTGCGCGGCCCCGTCACCGATGTGCTCCGCGTCGTCTACCGCAGGCTGCCCGCCGACAGCGACCGGGTCGAGGTGCTGGGCGACCGCGCGCTGCTGGAGCGGTGGCTGGCGTGGGCGTCCTTCGAGTGAGGGCCCGGTGGCGCTCAGGAGTTCAGCTCGGCCAGCACCCGTAGGGTGTGCGGGTCCGGGGCGGTGACCAGCAGGTCGGTGACCGGTCCCGAGCGCCACGACTCCAGCCGCTCCGCGATCCGTTCACGCGGTCCGACCAGGGAGATCTCGTCGGCGAAGGCGTCCGGTACGGCGAGTACGGCCTCCTCCCTGCGGCCTTCGAGGAAGAGCCGCTGCACCCGCCGGGCCTCCTCCTCGAAGCCCATCCGCGCCATGAGATCGGCGTGGAAGTTCTTCGCCGCATGGCCCATTCCGCCGATGTAGAAACCCAGCATCGCCTTGACCGGCAGCAGCCCCTCGGCGACGTCGTCGCAGACCACGGCGCGCGCCATCGGGGCGATGAGGAAGCCCTCCGGGGCGTCCGCCAGCGACGCCCGGTAGACGTCGGCGCGCTCGGGCGACCAGTACAGCGGCAGCCAGCCGTCCGCGATCCGGGCCGTCTGGGCGATGTTCCTGGGGCCCTCCGCGCCCAGGAGGACGGGGAGGGCGGCGCGCAGCGGGTGGGTGAGGGGCTTGAGGGGTTTGCCCAGGCCGGTGCCGTCCGGGCCGCGGTAGGGGTGGGGGTGGAAGAGACCGTCCGCCTCCACCGGGCCCTCGCGCCGCAGGACTTGGCGGATGACCTCCACATACTCGCGGGTGGCGGTCAGCGGGCTCTTGGGGAACGGCCGTCCGTACCACCCCTCGACGACCTGCGGCCCGGACAGCCCCAGGCCCAGCAGCAGCCGCCCGCCGGAGAGGTGGTCGAGGGTCAGGGCGTGCATCGCGGTGGCGGTGGGCGTGCGGGCGGCCATCTGCGCGATGCCGGTGCCGAGCCGGATACGGGAGGTGTGGGCGGCGATCCAGGTGAGCGCGGTGAAGGCGTCCGAGCCCCAGGCCTCCGCGGTCCACACCGAGTCATAGCCCAGGCGCTCGGCCTCGCGGGCGAGTTCGAGGTGCCGGGGGTCGGGGCCGCGTCCCCAGTAGCCCAGTGCCAGACCGAGTCGCATGCCGAATCGCCCCTCTCCGACGTGACACTCCCGCCCTGTAGCTGACGCTGCGTCAGCTTTGGGCGTCCGGCGAACTGTACGACCGCCCCGTGAACAGCGCAACGGCCCCCGCCCGTTGGGGGCGGGGGCCGCGAAAGGACCGTTGTGCGTCCGAGGTCAGCCGCGCTGGATGCCGGTGGTGTCCTGCAGGACACCGCGCCGGCCGTCCTGGGTCTGGGCGATCAGGGCCTGACCGCGCTGCTCCACCGCGAGGTACCAGGTGCCGGGGGCCAGTTCGGCGATCGGCGACGGCGAGCCGTCCTCGCCGTACAGCGGGCGCGCGACCGGCACCGCGAACCAGAACGGCGCGAAGTCCGCCGGGCTCCCGGCCGCCTGGGTGGCACCCGCCGCACCGCCGGCCGTGCCGTCCGCCGGAACCTGCTGGCCGTGGGTCTGGCCCGCCTGCGGCTGCTGGCCGCCCGGGTAGCCGTAGCCCTGGCCCGCCTGCTGCTGTGCGCCGGGGTAGCCGTAACCGGGGGTGGGGCCGGCTCCGTACGGGGCGGCGGCCGGTGCCTTGGGGGCGCCGATCAGGGCGACCTTCAGCGCCGGGACGAGCGGGGTGGCGACCGCGCCGCCGGCCAGGATCAGCGTGGCGATCAGACCGAGGATCAGGCCGGCGCCGGCGTTGCTGACGTCGATGATGGTCCAGAACGCCGTCCAGGCGGCGAAGATGCCGAGGGCGACGCCGAACTGGCCGAGGTCGAGTCCGGCCACCTTGCGCTGCTGCGGCAGCATGCGGGTGACGGCGATGATCGCCGCGGCGAACACACCGGCCAGATAGATGCTCATCAGCACGGACAGTCCGTCCCAGGCATTGCTGCTGCTGTAGTCCTGGGCCTCGCAGTACTTGGCGAGTGGGCCGGAGCAGTCCGGGCCGCCAGTGGAATCGAGGAACGAGGCGATGAACAGCAACACCGCTGCTCCGATCACCACGCCGTCGCCTCGAGTGAGGGAGCGGATGTTCACGTAAGCGTCCTTTGTCTCTTTCGTGGGTCTGGTCGTCGCTGTCGCGGTGCGCGCGGGGCGAGGCACGGCGGTGGCCACCCATCGTAAAGGGGAACCTATCGCCGAATCCGGCGGGCCGTCCTCTTCGTTTCGGCAGGCTCTCGGATGTCGTATCGAAACCGGTTCGGATCCGGTATCGGGCGGGTATCGAAGCGCTCCCCGAGGCGCGGTCAGCGCGTCAAGAAGTCCGTAATGCCCTCGGTGATCCCGCGGGCCGCCTTTTGCCGCCACGTGGCATCGGTCAATTGTGCGGCGTCCTTCGGGTCGCGCATATTGCCGCACTCGATGAACACCTTCGGCACCGTGGAGAGGTTGAGGCCGCCGAGGTCGGACCGTACGTCGAGCCCGGTGCCGCCCCCGATGTAATTGGACGGAGAACTTCCGGTTGCCGCGATGAACCGGCGGGCGAGCCGCTCGCCGAGCTTCCGCGAGGGGGTGACGATGCCGGAGGTGTCGGCCGCACCGGCCGTGACGCGGGCGGGCAGGATCACATGGAAGCCGCGGTTGCCGGTGCCCGAGCCGTCGGCGTGGAGGGAGGCCGCGGCATCGGCGTGCGCCTTGTTGCCGATGGCCGCGCGCTCGTCCACACACGGTCCGTACGGCCGGTCGCCGTCCTGGGTGAAGACCACCTTGGCGCCCTGGCGCTCCAGGAGGGTGCGGGCGCGGCGGGCGACGTCCAGGGTGAAGGACGCCTCCGCGTAACCGCCGTTGGTGGAGGTGCCGGTGGTGTCGCACTCCTTGCGCTCATTGCCGATGTTCACCAGCCGGGCGATCTCCCGGCCGTGATCGCGGTTGCGTGGATTGTGGCCGGGGTCGATCACCACGGTCCGGCCTTTGAGGCTGTCGCGCGGACCTTCCGCCCCGCCGGAGCCGCCGCCCCGGGACTTCCCCTCGTCGCCTTCCCCCTTGTGCCCGCTGGTGCCGCCGTCCGCCGCTCCGTGCCCGGCGGAGCGGCCGGGCGCGGGCTGCCCGTCGTGTGACGGCTCGCCGCCGCCGGACGGCCGCCACACGAGCCAGCCCCCGACGCCGACGACCACCACGGCCGTCAGGGCGAGGAGCAGGGTGCCGCGCAGGCGGCGGCGCGGGGGAGAGGTACTGCCGTTCGACACGTCCGCGATCGTAGCCCGCTCAGATGCCGGGGCCGGTGCGCCGCAGTACGTGCAGTGACCGGTGCGCCGAGATCTCGGTGAAGGCGCCGGACTCCAGGGCCCTGCGGTAGATGCGGTACGGGGCCTGGCCGCCGTCCGCCGGGTCCGCGAAGACATCGTGGATGACCAGCAGCCCGTCGGGCGCGACATGCGGCGCCCAGCCCTCGTAGTCGGCACTGGCGTGTTCGTCGGTGTGCCCGCCGTCGATGAAGACCAGACCGGCCGGCGCCCGCCACAGGGCCGCGACCTGCGGTGACCGGCCCACCAGGGCGATCACCTGGTCCTCCAGGCCGGCCGCGTGCAGGGTGCGGCGGAAGGTGGGCAGGGTGTCCATCCGGCCGACCTCGGGGTCGACCACGGACGGGTCGTGGTACTCCCAGCCGGGCTGCTGCTCCTCGCTGCCCCGGTGGTGGTCGACGGTGACGGCCATCACCCCGGCGCCGCGCGCGGCGTCCGCGAGCAGGATCGTCGACCGTCCGCAGTACGTGCCGACCTCGATCAGCGGCAGCCCCAGCTCCGCCGCCTCGGCCGCCGCCGCATACAGGGCGAGCCCCTCGTCCACCGGCATGAAGCCCTTCGCCGCCTCGAACGCGGCGAGTGTCTCCGGCTGCGGAGCGGACGGAGCCGTGGGAGCGGACATGGGATTCCTCCAGGTGGTGCGGTCGGATGGCTCATCGTGCCGTATCGGGTGGGGCGGGTGGTGTGCGGGTGTGCCCGCGGTACGTATGCCGTGTGCGGGGTGCCTGTGGCGCGTATGCGGATATCGGAACGGCTGTTTGCCTTTTCTGCCGTCCGTCGTTCGATGTCCGTTCTTCCGCCCGACGGATGCCCGATCCCGCCGGTTTTTCGCCGGCCGTTTCGCCGATGCCCGAAAGCGGCGAATCCGTACGGGGAGTGCAGGGGGGCCAGCGGTGAAGTCCGCGGGGGAAGTCGCGGGAATGGCGCCCGCGGCCCGTACCGGAATTCACCCCGCCGTTTCCGGGATTTGCGCCGGGGGAATCCGCCGTCCCCGGCCCCCGTTCCTGACCTTCCATCAGATTGGAACGTGTTCTAGTCTGCCGGGATGGGCATCGGAATCACGCAGGAGCAACGTGACCTGGCCGAGGCGGCGGGCGGCTGGGCCGCGCGGGCCGTACCGCCCGAGGAGGTGCGCAAGCTGCTCGACGCCGCACCCGGACACCGCGGACGGCCCGCCTACTGGGACGGGCTCGCGGAACAGGGCCTGCTCGGCCTCCATCTGCCCGAGGCCGACGGCGGAGGCGGCGGCGAACTGCCGGACCTCGCCGTCGTCCTGGAGGAACTGGGCCGCGCCGCGCTCCCCGGCCCCTATCTGCCCACCGTCCTCGCCGCCGAACTGCTGCACCGCGCCGGCGCCCGGACCCTCGTACGGGCGCTCGCCACCGGCGAACGGATCGCCGCCGTCGCGCTCGGCCCGGGATCGCTCACCGCCGCCCCCGCCGAGGGCGGCTACGTCCTGGACGGCACCGCGCCCCCGGTCCTCGCCGGCGCCGACGCCGATCTGCTGGTGCTCGCGGCCGAGGCGCCCGGCGGTACCGTCTGGCTCGCCGTCGACGCCGACGCGCTGACCGTACGTCCCCAGGAGAGCGCCGACCCGACCCGGCCGACCGCCGAGGTGAGCGCGGACGCGGTGCTGGTGCCCGGTGAGCGGCTGCCGGCCGTCGACGGCGCGCTCGTCCGGGACCTGGCCGGTGTGCTGTTCGCCGCGGAGAGCTGCGGCACCGCGGCCTGGGCGCTCGGCACCGCCGCCCGGCACGCCGCCGTACGCGAGCAGTTCGGCCGCCCCATCGGCCAGTTCCAGGGCGTCAAACACCTCTGCGCCGACCTGCTCGTACGCTGCGAGCAGGCCCGCGCCCTGGTCTGGGACGCGGCCCGGGCGCTGCACGAGCCGCCCGAGGTGCGCGCACTGGTCGCGGCGCTGGCCACCGCCACCGCCCTGGACGCCGCCTTCAGCTGCGCCAAGGACTGCATCCAGATCCTCGGCGGCATCGGTTTCACCTGGGAACACGACGCCCACCTCCACCTGCGGCGGGCGACCGTGGCCCGCCAGCTGCTGGGCGGCGGCGACTCCCACCGGCTGCGCGCCGCCCGCTACGCCGCCGGCGGCGCCCGGCGCGCGCTGCGCCTCGAACTCCCCGCGGAGGCCGACGGGTACCGCGCCGAGGCCCGTACGGTCATCGACGGCGTACGCGGCCTGGACCCCGCGGCGGTACGCCGTGCGCTGGCCCCCACCGGCTACGCCGCGCCGCACCTCCCCAGGCCCTACGGGCTGGGCGCCGGGCCGCTGCGGCAACTGGCGATCCAGCAGGAGCTGGCGGCCGCCGGGGTCAGGATCAGCGATCTCGGCATCGCCACCTGGGTGGTCCCCGCCCTGCTCGCCCACGGCACCCGGGAGCAGCAGGAGCGCTGTCTGCCGCCGACGCTGCGCGGCGATCTGCTGTGGTGCCAGCTGTTCTCCGAGCCCGAGGCCGGCTCCGACCTGGCGTCGCTGCGCACCCGGGCCGAGCGGGTGGACGGCGGCTGGCGGGTCAACGGCCAGAAGGTGTGGACCTCGGCGGCCCAGTGGGCGACCCACGGGATCCTGCTGGCCCGCACCGACCCCGACGTGCCCAAGCACCAGGGGCTGACGTTCTTCCTCGTCGACATGTCGGCCCCCGGGATCGAGATCCGCCCGCTGAAGGAGATCACCGGCGACGCGCTCTTCAACGAGGTCTACTTCGACGATGTGCTGCTGCCGGCCGACGCGGTGGTCGGCGAGGTCGGCGACGGCTGGAAGGTGGCCCGCACCACCCTGGACAACGAACGCGTCCACATGGCCGACCAGTTGACCTTCGGCACCGGTCTGGAGGACCTCTTCGCCCGCGCCGCCGAACCGGACGCCTCGGTGTCCGTGCGCCTGGGCGAGCTGGCCGCCGAGGCGCACGCCCTGGGCTGCATCGGGCTGCGCACCACGCTCCAGCAGGTGTCGGGCCTGGAGCCGGGCGCCGGGGCCAGCATCCGCAAGCTGGTGCAGACCCCGCACCAGCAGAAGGTCGCCGAGCTGGCGCTGGAACTCCTGGGCCCGGCCGGCGCGGTACGCGAGGGGGCCGGCGAGCGGGCGCTGCACGACTTCCTGATGTCGCGCTCGGTGACCATCGCCGGCGGCACCACCCAGGTGCAGCGCAACGTCGTCGCGGAGCGGCTGCTCGGTCTGCCCCGCGACCCGGAGCCCCGCCCCTTGATCTGACGACTCCCCGACGGCTCTCCTGGAGGACCCGCATGGCTGGCAAGGCGTACATCGTCGGCGTAGGGATGACCGACTTCGTCAGGCCCGAAACCCGCGAGTGGCAGTACTGGGACATGGCGAAGGAGGCGGGCGGCGCGGCGCTCGCGGACGCCGGGATCGGTTACGAGGCCGTCGAGCAGCTGCCGGTCGGCTACTGCTACCAGCCCTCGACGGCCGGCCAGCGCGCCGCGTACGAGCTGGGGCTGACCGGCATCCCCGTCTACAACGTCAACAACAACTGCGCGACCGCCTCGACCGCGCTGATGATGGCGCGGCAGTTCGTCGAGGCCGGCGTCAACGACTGTGTGCTGGCGCTCGGGTTCGAGAAGATGAAACGCGGCGCGCTGGGCGGGGGCGCGGACGCATCGGACTTCAGCACGTCTCCGGTGGCCCGCCACTACGGCGTGATGGCCGCCGCCCACGGCTTCGAGATGACCCCGCCCACCGCCCAGATCTTCGGCAACGCGGCCCGTGAGCACATGGAGCGCTACGGCACCACGGCCGAGCAGCTCGCCGCGGTCGGCGCGAAGAACCACCGGCACTCCGCGCACAACCCCCGCGCCCAGTTCCAGGACGTCTACACGGTCGGGGAGGTCCTCGCCGCCAGGACCATCCACCGGCCGCTGACCAAGCTCCAGTGCTCGCCGACCTCGGACGGCGCGGCCGCGGCGGTCATCGCCTCCGAACGGTTCGTCCGCGCACACGGTCTGGCCGACCGGGCGGTGGAGATCGCCGCACAGGCCATGACGACCGACACCGAGGACAGCTTCGCCTCCGGCTCCTGCATCGACGTCGTCGGCAAACCGATGTCCCGGGCCGCGGCCCGGCAGGTGTACGCGGCCAGCGGCCTCGGCATCGAGGACGTCGACGTCATCGAGCTGCACGACTGCTTCTCGGTCAATGAGCTGCTGACGTATGAGGCCTTGGGCATGTGCGCGGACGGGGAGTCCGGGAAGCTGGTCGCCGACGGTGCCACGACCTACGGCGGCCGCTGGGTGGTCAACCCGTCCGGCGGCCTGATCTCCAAGGGCCACCCGCTGGGCGCCACGGGCCTGGCCCAGACCGCGGAACTGGTCTGGCAGCTCCGCGGCACGGCGGGCGAACGCCAGGTCCCCGGCGCACGGGTGGGCCTGGCCCACAACATCGGACTGGGCGGGGCGGCGGTGGTGACACTGCTGCGGAGGTGAGGGCGGCTGCTGCGGAGGTGAGGGCGGCTGAGGGGGCTCCGACTTCCGGCCTAGGTCCCCCGGTCCGTTGGCAGATGCACCGATATCCCGATGCAGGGCGCGGGCGCCGAATGCGAGCATGGTCCGCATGCCCCCGATAGCCGCCTCCGCCACCCTGTCCGAGACTCCGCGCCGCACCGCCGCGCCGGCCTGGCTGGTGATGCTGCTGGTCTGCGCCGGGCAGTTCCTGGTCATCCTGGACGTGTCCGTCGTGAATGTGGCGCTGCCCGCCGTACGGACCGGGCTGGGCCTGAGCGAGCTGGGCCTGCAGTGGATCGTCAACGCCTATGTCATCACCTTCGCCGGGTTCATGCTGCTCGGCGGCCGGGCCGCGGACCTCTTCGGCCGCAAGCGGGTGTTCGTCCTGGGCCTGGCGCTGTTCACCCTCGCGAGCCTGGGGGGCGGGCTGGCGCAGCAGCCGTGGCAGCTGATCGCGGCGCGTACGGTGCAGGGCGTGGGTGCCGCCGTGCTCTCCCCGGCCACCCTCACGATTCTGACCACGTCGTTCCCGGCCGGTCCGGCCCGTACCCGCGCCATAGCCACCTGGACGGCGGTCGGCGCCGGCGGTGGCGCGGTGGGCGGTCTGGTCGGCGGGGTGCTCACCGAATATCTGTCGTGGCGCTGGGTGTTGCTGATCAACGTGCCGGTCGGGGCGCTGGTGCTGATCGGTGCGGTGCTGTGGCTCACCGAGAGCCGGCAGGGCCTCGGGCGGCGGCTCGATGTGCCGGGTGCGCTGCTGGTGACGGCCGGGCTGGCGCTCGTGGCGTACGGGATCGTGCAGACCGAGACGGACGGCTGGGCGTCGGCGTCCGCGCTGCTGCCGCTGGCCGCGGGGCTGGTCGTGCTCGCGGCGTTCCTCGCCGTCGAGGCGCGCGCCAAGGCGCCGTTGATGCCGCTGGGGCTGTTCCGGCTGCGCTCGGTCTCCTCGGCGAACGCGGCGATGATGCTGGCCGGCGCCGCGATGTTCTCGATGTGGTACTTCCTCTCGCTCTATGTGCAGAACGTGCTGGGCTACGACCCGCTGCAGGCCGGGCTGTCGTTCATCCCGCACTCGCTGTGCATCGTCCTCGGCTCGAAGATCGGGCCGCGCCTGATGAACCGGATCGGCGCCAAGACCCTGGCCATCGCCGGTGCGGTGATCTCCCTGTCCGGTATGGCCTGGCAGGGCACGATGGACGTCGACGGCACATACCTCGGCACGATCCTCGGCCCCGGCATCCTGATGGCGCTGGGCGCGGGCCTGACCGCGACACCGGTCGCCTCCATCGCCACCTCCGGCGCCGACCCCGCCGACCAGGGGCTGGTCTCCGGCCTGATCAACACCTCGCGCCAAATGGGCGGCGCGCTGGGCCTGTCGGTGCTGTCCACCATCGCCGCCGCCCGCATCGCGTCGGGGCACGGCCTGAAGGCCCTGGCGGACGGCTACGGTCTGGCCTTCCACGTCGGCGCGGTGATCCTGCTGGGCAGCATCCTGCTGATGGTCATCGCCCTGCCGAGGCGCCGGGCGGACGCTCCCCACGGGTAGGGCCCGGCCGATGGGCCATGGCCGGGGCCGCTGGCCCGCCCCGGTGCCTTTGCCCTACAGCCAGCCGTGCTGCCGGGCGGCCCGTACCGCCTCCATGCGGTTACGGGTGCCGGTCTTGCCGATGGCCGCGGAGAGGTAGTTGCGGACGGTGGCCTGGGACAGATGGAGCTTGCCGGCGATATCGGCGACGGTGGCGCCGTCCACCGCCGCCGTGAGGACGTCACGTTCGCGCGGGGTCAGGGGGCTGGGCCCGGTGCTCAGCGCCGCCGCGGCCAGGCCGGGGTCGATCACCCGCTCTCCGGCGAGCACCCGGCGGATCGCCGCCGCCAGCTCCTCCACCGGGCCGTCCTTGACCAGGAAGCCGGACGCTCCGGCCTCCATGGCGCGGCGCAGATAGCCGGGCCGGCCGAAGGTCGTCACGATCAGGACCTTGCAGGACGGCAGCTGTGCGCGCAGGTCGGCCGCGGCGTCCAGGCCGCTGCGGCCGGGGAGTTCGATGTCCAGGAGGGCGATGTCGGGACGTGCGTCCAGGGCGGCGGCGACGATCTGATCGCCTGCCGGTACCTGCGCCACGACCTGCATGTCCTCTTCCAGGTCGAGCAGCAGCGCCAGCGCGCCCCGCATCATCCCCTGGTCCTCCGCCAGCAGGACCTTGATCACCGGGTCAACCCCTCCGCCTCTGTCATACCTGCCCTATCGCCCGTGTCGACGGGCAGTTCGGCCGTGACACGGAAGCCGCGCCGGCCGTCGGGTCCGCTGTGCAGCGTGCCGCCCGCCGCGGCCAGCCGCTCGGCGAGCCCCTTCAGGCCGGTGCCGCCTATCGGGCCGGTGCCGCCTACCGGGCCGGGGGCGCCGGGGAGCCGGGGCCGGCCGTGGCCCGTCGCCGCACCGGAGCTTACGGGGCCGCGCCCGTCGTCGGTGATGGTCAGTCGCACCCGCTCCTCGTCGGCGTGCACATCGATCTCGCAGTGGGTGGCGCCGCTGTGCCGGACGGTGTTGGTGACGCCCTCGCGGACCACCCAGCCCAGCAGGGCACCGGCCTGCGGGGGCAGCGGCGGCCCGGCCTGGCGTACGACGGGCTCGATGCCGGCCGCCTCCAGCACCGAACGGGCCCGGTCCAGTTCGGTGGCGAGGCTGCCCTCGCGATACCCGGTGACCGCCTCGCGGATCTCGGTCAGCGCCTGTCTGCCCACCGCCTCGATGTCGGCGGCCTGGGCGAGCGCCGCGTCCAGGTTGCGCGGCGCCAGGCGGCGGACCGCTTCGGCCTTGACCACCACCACGGACAGGGTGTGCCCCAGGAGATCGTGCAGATCGCGGGAGAAGCGCAGCCGCTCCTTCTCCACGGCGCTGCGGGCGAGCTCCTGGCGGGTGGTGTTCAGCTGCTGGATGGTGTCGAAGAGGCTCAGGACCGTGGCCGTCACCATGCCGGACAGGAACGTGCCGTATCCGATGCCGAACGAGGCGCCGTGGTCGCCGTCGCGCCAGCCGGGCAGGAACCCGGCCACACCGCTGAGCGAGATCAGCCAGACGGCGAGCTTCTTGCCGCGGAGGGCGCGGACCGTGCCGGAGGCCAGCGACAGCAGCGGGAAGAACAGGAACCAGTTGCCGCCGAATCCCAGCGCGATGGCGAAGGTGACGGCGGTCAGCACGGCCAGGGCGATGACCGGGGCGCGGGAGTCGCGCAGCCGTGGGCTGAAGGAGGACCAGACGACGGTGATGTAGAAGGAGTTGAAGGCGAGCAGCCCGAGGCCGGCCAGCCAGGGGTTGCCCGTTTTGCCCTGGATGATATTGGAGAAGGCTCCCAGCCCCATCAGCAGCCAGGGCAGGAAGGCGTACTTGCCCGGCCCTCTGTCCGGCTTCTTGATCCGCGGGCTGGTCGCACACGGCGGCGCGTGGATGCCGTGGGTGTCCCGGGCGCCGCCGCCGGTGCCGTCCGGGCCGCCGGTGCCGTCCGGGGTGTTCGCCGCGGCAGTGACCGGCCCGCCGTCGTCCTGCTGTTGCGTCTTCTGCACTGTCTCTTCCCAGGTCCGCGCCATCATCGATCACATCGTGCGGGCGGCTCGACGGTACGCGTACACCGTGTACACCGCGTAACCGCCGAACAGCGCCAGCCAGGCGGCCGGCACCGCCACCGTGCCGAGGTCCGGTCGGCGGCCGCTCCGCTTCCTGCCTATGACGTTACGGAGAGTCGCCGGCCCGCGGCAGGGGCGAATGTGTGCGATATGCGCTGACAAATGTCACGGGTACGTCGCCGGGGTGCGCATCCCGTGGCGTGCGGCCCGCCGCGCCGCCGCCTCCACCGCCTTCACCGCTGCCTCCGCCGACTGGAACGACGTGGGCCGACCGACACGTATCTGACTGCACGTCAGAGGTCTTCCGGGTATCGGACGGATCGGCTATACATGAGGGCCATCGGCTAGAACGCGTTCTAGAAGTGTCCCGTGCGCTGCCGGAGCGCGGCCGCGCCGACCAGATACGACCCCGGCCTGGCCGACGGTGCGGACGACCGGGCCGGGGTCTTCACACCGTGGTGAAGGAGCAGCAGCCCCCATGCCCATCGACGCCGCCAAGGCCACCTCCGCCGAGCCGCGGACCTGCGAACTCGCCTGGGACCACAAGGACGTCCAGCTCTACCACCTCGGCATCGGCGCCGGCGCGGCCACACCGGAGAAGCCGCACCCCGCTACCGACCCCGACGAACTGCGCTACACCCTGGAGAGCGCACTGCACGTCCTGCCCAGCTTCGCCACCGTGGCGGGCGGAGGGATGGCGGTGGCCGGCGGACTCTCCGCGCCCGGCATCGACGTCGACCTCGCCGCCGTCCTGCACGGCGGACAGACCGTCACCGTGCACCGCCCGCTTCCGGTGCACGGCCGCGCGAGGCAGACCTCGTCCGTCCCGGCCGTGTACGACAAGGGCAAGGCCGCCGTCATCGTGCTGCGCTCGGAAGTCGCCGACGAGCAGGGCCCGTTGTGGACCTGCGACACACAGATCTTCGTCCGGGGGGAGGGCGGCTTCGGGGGCGAGAGGGGGCCCTCCGCACGCCTCGAACTTCCCGAACGTGCCCCTGACCTGAGCACCGAACGGCACATCCGCGAGGACCAGGCGCTCCTCTACCGCCTCTCCGGGGACTGGAACCCGTTGCACGCGGACCCGGAGTTCGCCAAGCTCGCCGGCTTCGACCGGCCGATTCTGCACGGGCTGTGCACCTACGGCGTGGCGCTCAAGGCGGTCGTCGACACGGTGCTCGGCGGGGAGGTGTCCAGGGTGCGTTCGTACACCACCCGGTTCGTGGGGGTGGTCTTCCCGGGCGAGGCGCTCCGCATCCGGGCGTGGCGGGAGCCCGGCCGGGTCCAGGTGTCGGTCACGGCCCCCGAGCGGGACGATGCGGCGGTCCTGGCGGACACCGTGGTGGAGCACAGCTAGGGCCTGTCCGAGGGGTCAGGGCCGGGCCGAGTCGTCCTTCGAGAGGAGCCGTGACATGCGCGCAGCCGTACAGCACGAGACCGGGCAGGACAAGCTGGAGGTGCTCGACGACATCGAGGCGGTGGGGTTCGGGCCGGGGAAGGTCCGGATACGGATCCGGGCGACGGGGCTGTGCCACTCCGACCTCTCGGCCATGAACGGGGTGCTGCCGCAGCCCGCGCCCTTCGTTCCCGGGCACGAGGGCGCCGGGGAGATCCTCGACGTCGGCGACGGCGTCACCGGCGTGAGCCAGGGCGACCGGGTCCTGGTGTGCTGGCTGCCCGCCTGCGGTAGCTGTCCGTCCTGCAAGCGCGGCCAGACGCACCTGTGCCTGGCCGGATTCATGAACGCCGGCACGCCCAACTTCAAGCGCCCCGGAGGAGACGTCTTCGGCTTCGCCGGCACCGGAACCTTCGCCGAAGAGGTCGTGGTCCCCGCCAACTGCGCGGTCCCGATCCCGGACGACGTCCCGTACGAGATCGCCGCGCTGATCGGCTGCGGTGTCACCACCGGGCTCGGCGCGGCCCTCAACACGGCCGAGGTGGCGCCCGCTTCCTCGGTCGCGGTGATCGGGTGCGGCGGTGTCGGCATCTCCGCCATCCAGGGCGCGAGGGCCTGCGGTGCCGCCCAGATCATCGCCGTCGACCCGGTGGCGGCCCGTCGTGAGGCCGCGCTGCGCTTCGGCGCCACCGAAGCCGTCGCCCCGGAAGAGTTCGCCGACGCCAAGGCCCGGATCACCGCGGGGGAGGGCTTCGACTACGTCTTCGAGGTGGTCGGCAAGTCGGCCACCGCCCGTACCGCCTACGAGATGACCCGGCGCGGCGGCACCCTGTGCGTGGTCGGCGCGGGCGCCATGGACGACACCTTCCAGGTCAACATGTTCGAGCTGTTCTTCGACGAGAAGCGGATCCTGCCGTCCCTGTACGGCGGCGGGGACGTGCTGCGCTCCTACGAGCGGGCCATCGCCCTGTGGCGGGCCGGCCGGATCGACCTGGAGGGCCTGATCACCCACCGCGTCCGCCTCGCCGAGATCAATGACGCGCTCGACCAGATGCGCTCCGGGACCGCGCTGCGCACCTGCATAGAGATCTGACCGCGCGCCCGGAGAGCCGACCGGGCGCCCGGGGATCCCACGGGCGCCCGCAGAGCCGATCGAGAGGACAGGAAGAGCAATGGCACAGCCACTTGAGGGCCTGACCGCGATCGTCACCGGTGCCGGCCGCGGCCTGGGCCGCGCCGAAGCCCTCGAACTCGCCCGTCTGGGCGCCCGCGTCGTGGTCAACGACTACGGTCAGCCGGGTCGTGACGGTACGGGTGAGGCCTCCGCGGCGCCCGCCGAGGACGTCGCCGCCGAGATCCGGGCGGCGGGCGGCCAGGCGGTCGCCCACCTCGGCGATGTCGCCGACCACGAACAGGCCCGTGCGCTGGTGCAGTTGGCGGTCGCCACGTACGGCAGGCTCGACATCCTGGTCAACAACGCGGGCATCCTGCGCGACCGGATGGTGTTCTCGATGACCGAGGACGAATGGGACTCGGTCATCCGCGTCCACCTCAAGGGCCACTTCAACACCACCCGCTTCGCCGCGGCCCACTGGCGCGAACGCTCCAAGGCGGCCGGCGCCCCCGTGCACGGCCGGATCATCAACACCTCCTCGGAGGCGTTCCTCGCGGGCTCGGCGGGTCAGCCCAACTACGCCGCGGCCAAGGGCGGCATCGTCGGCCTGACGACCTCCACGGCGCTGGCGCTGGCCAAATACGGCGTGACCGCCAACGCGATCTGCCCGCGCGCCCGCACCCGTATGACCGAGGACGTCTTCGCCGGCTTCGAGGAGCCGCAGGACGGCCGGCTCGACGTACTCGCGCCCGAGCATGTCGCGCCGCTCGTCGGCTATCTGGCCGCGCCGGCCGCGGCCGGGGTCAACGGGCAGCTGCTGGTCGTCCACGGCGGCATGGTCGCGATCGCCGAACGCCCGCGGATCGCCGCCAAGTTCGACACCGCGAAGGAGGCGTTCACCTTCGAGGAGCTGGACGGCCTGCTGACGCCGTACTACGCGCAGCGCCCGCCGAACGAGACGTTCGCGGCGGCCGAGGTGCTGGCCCTCAAACACGGCTGACCGGCGGACGCCGCTCACGGCGGCGGACCCCGCAGCCCGTAGCGGGGAGCCCGTACAACGGCCGTGGCCGCCGCCCGCGGAGAAGCGGTGCGGCGGCCACGGCCGTGGTGTGCGGTCGGCGGTCAGGCCCGCCGGGCCCGGACTTATGCGTCCTGAGGCTGCTTGTCCCGGCGGTGCCGGCCATGGGGGGTGGCGCCGGCCTCCTCCGTGGCGGCCGGGCCGCGGTGCCTGCCGGAGCCTGTGGCCTCGGCGGCCTGGGCGGAGGCCTCCTGGGGGCGCGCCTGGGTCGTGTCGGTTCGGGCTTCGGACATGGAAAGAGTCACTCCGTCAGATCGCTTGCAGCTTTACGCGTCGGGACCTCGCCCGACGACCGCCGAGGTGGACCCGAGCGGAACTGCCGGTGGCCGGTCAACCGGCCGCGTAGCCCCCGCCCGGAAGTCTAACGGGGCGGGAAATCACGCTGCACGGGGTCTACCGGGCCGCAAGAGGTGCCTGTTGCAGGGGCACTGGCCTGCACATTCGGGGATGCGTCGGGGTGCGCTGCGGTTCCCTGCACGCGGACTTCGGATGTGCAGATCCTGTGGAGCGGTTGTCGGTATCCGCTGCATCCGGGACAATCCCCGCGCTCCTCGGGGCACCTCCTCCGGGAGGCGAGCACTCAGGCCTCATCGGCCCCACCGGCTCCAGCGGTATGGCCATCCGTGCCACCCCGCACGGCTCCGCGTCCGTCGCGTACGGCAGCAGCAGTTCGCCGCCCGCCGTCCACAGCCCGGCCCCCGCCAGCCACCCCGCCGGTGCGGGCAGTTGGCGCAGCCGCCGTCCCATGGGACGCCAGACCCCCAGCCAGGTGCCGCTCGCCGCGTCGATCCGGAACGCCACCGCGCAGCTCTCCGGTGCCAGCATCTGCCCCGGCTGGACCGCGAACGGAACCACCGCCGCTCCGCCTTCGCCCGGTTCACGGCCCCCGGAGGCGGATCCGGCGGGCCGCAGGCACTCCGGGAAGCGCACCGGCAGACTGCTGCCCAGTACGCCCCAGCCCAGCCGGTCGTGCCCCGCGGCATCCGACCGTACGAGCAGCAGCCCGCTGTCCGGGTCGGCGAGCAGCAGCCGGTCGTTGCTCTCCTCGGTGATCTGCAGGAGCGGGCCCACCTCGCCGCCCCGCTCCAGGTCGACCACCACCGTCTTCGTCCGGCCGTCCAGCTCCCGGTCCAGGGCGAGCAGCCGGCCGCCGCGGTCCAGCCAGGCGCCGCCCGTACAGCGGCCCGGAATCCGGGCGATCCGCTCGGGCCCGCCTCCGCCGCCGTGCACCAGCCACAGTCCCGTGTGCTGCTCCCCGGGTGCCAGCGCGTAACCGAGCGTCCCGTCGGGGGCGGGCGGCAGCAGGGTCAGCTCGGGCGCTTCCACGGCGCCCAGCAGGAGTTCGCCGGTACCGGGGCCCGTCGGGTAGAGCAGGGAAAGGGCGAAGCGGTCGGCGACCCGGCGCAGGATCAGCACCCGGCCGTCCGTGAGCGGCAGCAGTTCGCTGTCCGGCTCCTCGGGCTGGCTGCCCGGCAGCGGTACGGCGTACGGCTCGGGACCGCTCAGCGTCCAGCGCTCCGGGAACCAGCTGCCGTCGGCGTCGTCGTGCCGGGCGAGCCGGGCGGCGTACGAGCCGTCCGCGGCGATCGTCAGGGCGGCGCGGTGCGGGCTGTCCAGCGCCGTGGCGCCCTCGGTGGCACAGATCGTCATCGTTCGGGTCACCTCCAGTCGGCAACCGAAGCTAGTTTTCGCACTTCCGGCCGATCAACGCGAGTTGCCGCACTTCACGCATAAGGGTGGCGACTGTCCGGTTCTCCGGTGCCGGGTGGGGTGCCTGTGCTCCCGATTTCCACTGTGTTCTAAGTTAGGCGCGCCTAACCCGGTTCTTCCCCTGGAGTACGTGATGTCCCTTCGCCGCCGCGGCACCGCCGCGATAGCCCTCGCCGCCGCCGGTGCCCTGTCGCTCGCGGCCTGCGGTTCGTCCGGTACGGGCGGCAGGAGCGACGACGGGGCGGGCTCGAAGGCCGTCGCCCAGGGCGGCAAGGACTTCGCCAGGGCCGCCGAGGAGACCGCGAAGATGGGCACCGACGCCAAGCCGGGCCAGTTCCCGCGCACCGTCGAGCACGCGATGGGCGCCACCTCGCTCAAGGCCGCGCCCAAGCGGGTGGTCGTCCTCGACGTCGGCGAACTCGACAACGTCGTCTCGCTCGGCATCAAGCCGGTCGGCTACGCCCCGACCGAGGGCGACGAGGGCATCCCCGATTACCTCGCGAAGGCCGCCGGCCACCCCAAGAGCGTCGGCACCGTCAACGGCCTCAACCTGGAGGCCGTACACCAGCTCAAGCCCGACCTCATCCTGGGCAGCAAGCTGCGCGCCGAGAAGCAGTACAAGCAGCTCAGCAAGATCGCCCCGACCGTGTTCTCGATCCGCCCCGGCTTCACCTGGAAGCAGAACTACCTGCTCAACGCCGCCGCCCTGGACAAGACCGCCGAGGCCAAGGCCAAGCTGGCCGCGTACGAGACCAAGGCCGACAAGCTCGGCGCGGACATCGGCCCGAAGAAGCCGACCGTCACCATGCTGCGCTACATGCCGCAGTTCACCCGGCTGTACGCCAAGCAGTCCTTCATCGGCACGATCCTCCGGGACGTCGGCCTGCCGCGGCCCCGGAACCAGCAGATCGACGACCTCGCCACCGAGGTCAGCCCGGAGAACATCAACCAGGCCGACGCCGACTGGATCTTCACCGGCGTCTACGGGGACCCCAAGGCCACCAAGCGGGCGAGCGCCGAGGGCAACCCGCTGTGGAAGAACCTCAAGGCGGTCAAGGCCGGTCACGCCAAGAACGTCAAGGACGAGACCTGGTACCTGGGCCTCGGTGTCACGGCGGCCGACAGCGTCCTGGACGATCTGCGGGGCTTCCTGGCCAAGTAGCGGCGCGGCCGGGCGGCGGGCGGCCGCGCGGCAGGCGGCGCGGGGCCGCACCGCCGCGCCCCGCCCGCTGTCACAGCCGGGGGGTAATCTTCCCTCCGTGCCCGTACTGTCTGAAGTCCTCACCGCGCTCGACGCCCTCTGGCCCCCCGAGCGGGCCGAAGGGTGGGACGCCGTAGGCACGGTCTGCGGAGATCCCGACGCCGAGGTCCGCCGTGTGCTGTTCGCCGTCGACCCGGTCCAGGAAGTCGTCGACGAGGCGGTGAAGCTCGGCGCCGACCTCCTCGTCACCCACCACCCGCTCTATCTGCGCGGGACGACGACGGTCGCGGCCTCGACCTTCAAGGGCAAGGTCGTGCACACGCTCATCAAGCACGACATCGCCCTGCACGTCGCGCACACCAACGCCGACACCGCCGACCCCGGTGTCTCCGACGCCCTGGCGGGCGCCCTGGATCTGCGCATCCTCGGCCCGCTGGTGCCGGATGCGAGCGACCCGGCAGGCCGCCGCGGCCTGGGCCGGATCTGCGAGCTGGCGCATCCGATGACGCTCGCCGAGTTCGCCTCGTACGCCGCGGCCCGGCTGCCGGCCACCGCGCAGGGCATCCGGGCGGCCGGCGACCCGCAGCGGGAGATCCGCACCGTCGCGGTCTCCGGCGGCTCCGGCGACAGCCTCTTCGAGGACGTACGGGCGGCCGGTGTGGATGCCTTCCTCACCGCCGACCTGCGCCACCACCCGGCCTCCGAGGCCACCCAGCACACCCCGGGCGGCCCGTTGGCGCTGCTCGACGCGGCCCACTGGGCCACCGAATGGCCGTGGTGCGAGCAGGCCGCGGCCCAACTCGACGCGGTCTCCGACCGGCACGGCTGGGGACTGCGCACGCATGTCTCCCGCACGGTCACCGACCCCTGGACCGCCCACGCGGCGTCCACCCCCGTCTTCACACCCACGCACACCACAGGAGCCCCACGCTGAACGCCGCGCCCGCCGACCAGATCCGCCTCCTCGACGTCCAGGCCCTGGACGTGAGGCTCACCCAGCTCGCGCACCGGCGCAAGAACCTCCCCGAGCTGGCCGAGCTGCAGACCCTGGAGGCCGACCTCATCCAGCAGCGCGACCTGCTCGTCGCCGCGCAGACCGAGGAGAGCGACACCAGCCGCGAGCAGACCAAGGCCGAGCAGGACGTGGACCAGGTGCGCCAGCGCGCCGCCCGCGACCAGAAGCGCCTGGACTCGGGAGCGGTCACCTCCCCCAAGGACCTGGAGAACCTCCAGCACGAAATCGGCTCCCTGGCCAAGCGTCAGAGCGACCTGGAGGACGTCGTCCTGGAGGTCATGGAGCGCCGCGAGGCCGCCCAGGAGCGGGTCGCCGAGCTGACCGACCGGGTGGCGGCCATCCAGGCCAAGGTCGACGACGCCGTCGCCCGCCGCGATGCCGCGAACGGCGAGATCGACGCCGAGGCCGCCACGGTCACCAAGGAGCGCGAGCTGACCGTCGCGGACATCCCGGCCGACCTCCTCAAGCTCTACGACCGCATCCGCACCAAGGAGGGCGGCGTCGGCGCGGCCCGCCTCTACCAGCGCCGCTGCGAGGGCTGCCGCCTGGAGCTGAACATCACCGAGCTGAACGACGTGCGCACGGCCCCCTCCGACGCCGTCGTGCGGTGCGAGAACTGCAGCCGGATCCTGGTCCGTACGCCCGACTCGGGTCTGTAGGCCATGGCGCGCACGCTGATCGTCGAGGCCGACGGCGGGTCCCGGGGCAACCCGGGCCCGGCCGGCTACGGCGCGGTCGTCCTCGACCCGGAGACGGGCGAGGCGCTCGCCGAGGCCGCCGAGTTCATCGGTACCGCGACCAACAACGTCGCCGAGTACAAGGGCCTGGTGGCCGGCCTCCGGGCGGCGTACGCGCTGGATCCGCAGGCGCGCGTCCAGGTGCGGATGGACTCCAAACTGGTCGTCGAGCAGATGTCCGGGCGCTGGCAGATCAAGCACCCGGACATGAAGCCGCTGGCCGCCGAGGCCAGGGCGGTCTTCCCGGCCGGCCAGGTCTCGTACGAATGGATCCCGCGCGCGAAGAACAAGCACGCCGACCGGCTCGCCAACGAGGCGATGGACGCCGGCAAGGTGGGCAGGCAGTGGGAGCCGAGGGACTCCAGGGCGGCGCTCGCCACGGCCGGCGCGCCGGCCCGCAGCGCGGCGGCCCGTGCCGCCGACGAGGCCGCGGAGGCAGCCGGGGCACCGGAGGTCGCCGCCGCCCCGCCGCCCGGCTGGGGCGCCCCCGACCTCGGCGTCCCCGCGACCTTCGTCCTGCTGCGGCACGGCGAGACGGCGCTCACGCCCCAGAAGCGGTTCTCCGGCAGCGGCGGCAGCGATCCCGAACTCTCCGCCGCCGGCCGCCGCCAGGCCGAGGCGGCGGCCGCCGCGCTCGCCGCCCGGGGCACGATCCAGGCCGTCGCCAGCTCACCGCTGCGGCGCTGCCGGGAGACCGCCGAGACGGTCGCGGCCCGGCTCGGCCTGGAGGTCCGCACCGAAGAGGGCCTGCGCGAGACCGACTTCGGCGCCTGGGAGGGGCTGACCTTCGGCGAGGTGCGCGAGCGCTTCCCCGATGACCTCGACGCCTGGCTCGGCTCGTCCAAGGCGGCGCCCACCGGCGGCGGCGAGTCCTTCGCGACGGTCGCCCGCCGGGTCGCCGTCGCCCGCGACAAGCTCCTCGCCCGCTACGCCGGCAAGACGGTGCTGCTGGTCACGCATGTCACGCCGATCAAGACGCTGGTCCGCCTGGCGCTGGGCGCCCCGCCGGAGTCGCTGTTCCGCATGGAGCTCTCCGCGGCCTCGCTCTCCGCGGTCGCGTACTACGCGGACGGCAACGCCTCGCTGCGGCTGCTGAACGACACCTCGCATCTGCGGTGAGCGGGCAGGCGCGGTAGGCGGAGCCGGCCGGGGCGTCCGGCGGCGCGGGCGAGCGGGCCGCCGCCCCGGTGGGTGCCGCCTCCGCCGTACGTCCCTCAGACCGCCAACGCCGCCGCCTCCTGGGCGAGTCGGCGCACCCGGTCCCAGTCCTTGGCGGCCAGCGCGTCGTCTGGCAGCATCCAAGTGCCGCCCACACAGCCGACGTTCGGCAGCGCCAGATACGACGGCGCCGAGGCCAGGCTGATCCCGCCGGTCGGGCAGAAGCGGGCCCGCGGCAGCGGCCCGGCCAGCGACTTCAGATAGGCCGTGCCGCCGGCCGCCTCGGCCGGGAAGAACTTCAGCTCGGTGACGCCCTCGTCCAGCAGGGTCACCACCTCCGAGGCGGTCGACACGCCCGGCAGGAACGGGATGCCGCAGTCCCGCATCGCGCGCAGCAGCCGCGGCGACCAGCCGGGGCTCACCAGGAACTGCGCGCCGACCGCACCGGCCGCGGCGACATGCTCGGGCGTCAGCAGGGTGCCGGCGCCGACCACCGCGTCCGGCACCGCGCGGGCGATCGCCCGGATGGCGTCCAGCGCGGCGGGCGTCCGCAGGGTCACCTCGATCGCGGGCAGCCCGCCGGCGACCAGCGCCCGGGCGAGCGGTACGGCGTCGGCCGCGTCGTCCAGGACGACGACCGGAATGACGGGGGCGAGCCCGAGGACCGAGGGGGCGGACGGCACGGGGGAGGAGGCGGCGCTGGTCACGCCGCCCATGGTGCGCCCAGCGACCCACTCTCCGCAACGACCGTTGCGCATACTGCAATCGCGCCCTGAGTGGTCCGACCGGTCCGACCGGGGTGCGGTCGTGGTCCGGCCGTGGTCCGGCCGTCGTGCGGTCGTGGTCCGCCGTGGTCCGGCCCTCGTGCGGTCCCCTCGTCCCCTCCCGGGTCTACAGCTCCGTCACGATCACATCAATGGCCCACGCCGTGCCGCGCTTCGCCGGAGGCTGCGCCTCCACGGCGTACCCCAGCCCGCGCAGCGCCTCCACCAGCTCCGCCGGGCCCGCCGGCTCCAGCCCCGCGGACAGCAGGTCCCGCACCAGCCGGCCCTTGGTCGCCTTGTTGAAGTGGCTGACCACCGACCGCTTCTCCACCCCGGCCACGATCTTCGACTGGAGCACCCGCACCGTCGCGGTCCGTCCGGCCACCTCGCCCTTGGGCTTCCACGCCGTGGCGTACGCCGCGGACCGCAGATCGAGCACCAGCCCGTCCCCGGCCGCCTCCGGCATCACCTCCGCCATCGGCGCCCGCCAGTACGCGCCCAGCGTGCCGAGCCCCGGCAGCTTCACCCCCATCGAGCAGCGGTAGGACGGAATCCGGTCACCCAGCCGCACGGCGCCCCACAGCCCCGAGAACACCAGCAGCGAGCGCTCGGCCAGCTCGCGCGCCCGGGCGTCCAGGGAGCCCGCCCCGAGCGCGTCATAGAGCACCCCGGTGTAGATCTCCCCGGCCGGGCGCGTCCCGGCGGTCGGCAGTCCCGCGTTCTTGGCGATCTCACCCCTGAGGCCGTCGCTCAGCCCGAGCACCTCCTGGGCCTTGGCCTCGTCGGCCGCGCACAGCTCGACCAGCTCCTCGAACACGGCCCGGCGCGGCGCGGTCAGCCCCGGCAGCGACAGCGCACCGATGTCCAGCGGAGCCCCGGATCCTCCCGTGGCCTTCCCTTCGGACGGCGGCAACAGCACGAGCACGGTGTTCTCCTTCACGGCGGTACGGGCGGGGGTGCGGCCCCGGGAAAGCGTATGGCCTGCGGCGGACGGACGAAGAACCCGTCCACGGCCGCGGCACGCCACGCCGTACCCGCCCCTGGGCCGCCGCCCGGCCCCGTGTACGCCGCGCCACATGCGCGTGGAGGCGCCGCTCGCCCCGTGTACGCCGCGCCACATGCGCCCAGCCGCCATACGCTCGATTTCATGCCCCGTCGCCATATGCATGTGACCGACGCAGCCGAGGCCCCGCTGCGCTCCGCGCTGCGTGAGCTGCGCGGGAAGCTGGAGATCCCGGACCACTTCCCGCCCACGGCCCAGGCCGAGGCGGAGAGCGCCGCCCGCGCCCCGCGGATCCCGGCCGCCGACGGCGCGGTGGCGACCGAGCACACCCTGGAGGACGCCACCGACCTCCCGCTCTTCACCATCGACCCGCCCGGCTCCCTCGACCTCGACCAGGCCCTGTTCCTGTCCCGGCGCCCCGGGGGAGGCTTCCGGGTCCACTACGCCATCGCCGACGTGGCCTCCTTCGTGACGCCGGGCGGCGCCCTGGACGCCGAGGCACACCACCGCGTGACGACCCTCTACTTCCCCGACGAGCGCGTTCCGCTGCACCCGTACGCACTCAGCGAGGGCGCCGCCAGCCTGCTGCCCGACCAGGACCGACCGGCCGTCCTGTGGCAGTTCGACCTCGACCCGCAGGGCGTGCTGACCGCCACCTCCGTACGCCGTGCCCTGGTCCGCTCCCGGGCCAAGCTGGACTACGCGGGCGTCCAGCGGGTCATCGACGACGGGACGGCCGAGGAGCCGCTCGCCCTGCTCCGCGAGGTCGGCCTGCTGCGCGAGGAGCTGGAGGTCGCCCGCGGCGCGATCTCCCTGCACGTCCCCGAGCAGGAGATCGTCGAGCACGACGGCAGCTACACCCTCCGGTACCGCGCCCCGCTCCCCGTCTACAGCTGGAACGCCCAGATCTCCCTGCTCACCGGCATGGCCGCGGCCGAGCTGATGCTCGCCTCCGGCATCGGTGTGCTGCGCACCCTGCCCACCGCTCCGGACGGCTCGGTCGCCCGCCTCCGGCTCACCGCCCGCGCCCTGGGCATCGACTGGCCGCACCACACCTCGTACGCGGCGCTGATCCGCACCCTCGACCCGCGCCGCGCCACCCACGCCGCCTTCCTCCAGGAGTGCACCGCCCTGCTGCGCGGTGCCGGCTACACCGCCTTCGACGGCACCCCGCCCAAGGCCTCCGAGGTGCAGCACGCCGCCGTCGCCGCCCCGTACGCGCACGCCACCGCGCCGCTGCGGCGGCTGGTCGACCGCTACACCTCCGAGCTGTGCCTGGCCGCCGCGGCCGGGGAGGAGCCGGCCGACTGGGTCCGCAGCGCCCTGCCGGCCCTGCCCCGTGAGATGGAGAGCGGTACCCAGCGCGCCAACCAGGTCGAGCGGGCCTGCGTCGACCTCGTCGAGGCGGCGCTGCTGCGCGACCGGGTCGGCGAGACCTTCGAAGGCCTGGTCGTGGACATCCAGGAGAAGGAACCCACCCGGGGCACCGTCCACCTCTACGACCCGGCCGTCATCGGCGCCGTCGAAGCCACCACGGACGGGCCCGCGCTGCCCCTGGGCCGGCGCATCCAGGTCCGTTTGGCCGAGGCCGAGCCGGGCCGCGAACCGGTCCGCTTCACCCCCGTCTGACCCCGTACCCGTCCCCGGCCCCGTCCTCGGCCCCGGAAGCGTCGCAGGCCCCGGGGCGCTCGCCCGGCGCCGCCAGCTGCGCCCGCAGCGCCGCGACCGCCGCCCGCGCGTCATCGGCATGGAAGCGCACCGTACGCACCGTCTCCCGCTGCCCCAGCAGCCGTACCGCCTCGACCGGCTCGGCCAGCTCGACCGTCACCGACGTCTGCCCGCCGACCGGCAGCTCCACCAGCCCGGCCCCGGCGCCGCCCTTCGCCTTGGTTTCCTTGCTGAACCGCAGGTCATAGCGGACGGAGGCGATCCGCTCCAGCGGTATCCGCAGCTCCCGCCGTGCCCCGTCGCGCAGCCGCAGCACCCCGGCCCCCAGCACATGCGGCCGGGTCACCGCCGCCGCCTGGAACCCCAGCATCATCAGCACCGTGTACACGTCGACGACCAGCAGCACCGCCTGCGCCGCCGGCGCGCCGTCGAGCAGCACATGCATTCCGGCCGTCTCCACCGCGCACACGAACGTCAGCCCGTACACGATCGCCGCCTGCGCCGCCGCATAGGGCACGGCCAGGTCGCCCGGCGCCACCCCGATCCGCCGCCGCGCCACCCACCACCCCAGGCTCACCAGCCAGCGGGCCTCGTGGGCGGCCAGGGCGCGCAGTGCGGTGCCCCGGCTCACCGGGCACGCTCCGCCACCAGCCGGATCGCCTGTCGTACGGCCTCGGCCTGCGCGGGCGCGAAGTGCGCGTAGTACGCCGCCATGAAGCCGCCCTCCGCCTCCGCGCCCGGATCGGTCGCCCGTGCCCAGTTCTCCGCGCCGACCTCGGCGAACACCGCCTCCGGAATGCAGTCGGCGAGCGCCCGGGCGGCCCGCGCCACCCGGGGGTCGTCCGTCGCGGCCTCCGCCAGCGCGTCGAGCAGCCCGTACACCTCGTACGTCCGCGCCATCGCCCCGGGCGCCGCGGCGACCTCCGCGAGCAGCTCCGCCACCCCTCTGCCGCCCTCTCCGCGCTCTCCGCCCGCCGTCGATTCCAGCAGCGCCAGCACCTCGCGTTCCTTCGCCGCCATCGCGGGCTCCGGGCCGGGGCGCGCGGCCGAGGTACGGGCCATCTCGCCGAAGAAGGCCGCCAGTTCGTCCGACACGGGTCCCTCCGCGGGCAGCCCGCCGTGCTCCTCCGCCTGCCGCCGCAGGGCGGCCAGCCGGGCCCGCCGCCCCCGGATCTCCTCCTCCTGGCGGGCCAGATCCGCGTCCAGCGAGGCCAGCACCTCGTCCAGGTCCCGCCCCGAGTCGTCGGCGAGGACGTCGCGCACCTCGTCCAGCCCGAGCCCCAGCTCCGTCAGCCGGCGCAGGCGCGCGAGCGCGACCGCGTCGCGCAGTCCGTACTCCCGGTAGCCGTTGGCGCGGCGTTCGGGCTCGGCCAGCAGACCGAGGTGGTGGTAGTGGCGTACGGCGCGGGTACTCACGCCGACCAGACCTGCGAGCTCGCCGATTCTCATGCGCCCAGTAGAAACGTTGCCGCTGCGACAAGGTCAAGGGCGGCCCGGGAGCGCGGGCACCGGGACCGGGGGCGGCACGCGGCCCCCCGACCAGTAGGTACCATGGTCGGCACGGCGGACGAGCCGGCCGGACGGCCGCGTGGGGACCCGGGCATCTTCGGATGCGCGGATCCTCCCGAGGAACGTCCGGGCTCCACAGGGCAGGGTGGTGGGTAACACCCACCCGGGGTGACCCGCGGGACAGTGCCACAGAAAGCAGACCGCCCGTGCCGCAAGGCGCGGGTAAGGGTGAAACGGTGGTGTAAGAGACCACCAGCCTCCGAGGTGACTCGGAGGGCTAGGTAAACCCCACCCGGAGCAAGGTCAAGAGGGGGCGTCATCCGACGCCCCTGCGCGGACGTTCGAGGGCTGCCCGCCCGAGTCCGCGGGTAGACCGCACGAGGCTGCCGGCAACGACAGCCCTAGATGGATGGCCGTCTCCCCTCGGCCCGCAAGGACCGGGGGTGACAGAACCCGGCGTACAGGCCGACTCGTCCGCCTTTCCCCCTCCGGCCGTACGCGGCGTGCCGCCGTGCCGCTTTTACCGCCACTCCTCTTTCTATGCCGTGCCTCTTCTCCTGACGTAATTCGCCATGACCGTGATCACCGTGATTGGGCCCACGGCGGAAAGAATCACGAAATACCGGTGCCGCATCGCCAGGACAAGGGCGACCGTCATGAAAAGGACAAAGCCCGCCGGCAGTGGGTGCCTGTGAATACTTTGTGGACGAAAGCGGAAAAGGGGTGAGGGCGGTGTCGGCCTGAATTGGCCGACACCGCCCTCACCCCGGCGCTGTGTACGCAGGCGGGCTCAGCCGCGGCGGTCGCCGACTTACTGCGCCGCTTCTACCAGTCCGCTCCCGACGCGGAGAAGCTGCGCTCGGCGCCCGAAGCCGTACAGCAGACCGCCCTGCCGAACTGCCGGGTCGAGTACGTGATCCCCGTCGTGGACGATCCGGGGCGCTGGATCAGCATCACCTTCTCCACACCGGGCGACGGCGATCTCAACAGTGAATTCACCGGTGTGCTGGTCGAGTTGTTCGACGCGGTGGTCGGCGCCTTCAGATGGAGTGATGAGTGAGCTGGCTCAACGTCAAGCACGCGATGGAGCTGCCCCCTTGGAACCGTATCCCGCTCAGGTGGCCGGAACCGGGCCTTGAGGACGTCGATGAGGCACAGACGCCGGAGGCGTGGGCGCGCTACTTCGCCGAGGGCCTCTGGGAGGATTTCGCGTCGGAGAAGCCAGCACCGGGCGAAGTCGACCTGCTGACCGACATCCTGTTGATGTATGCCCTCAGGGCCCCCGCGGCCTTTCCGGACTTCGAGGTCTTCCTGCATCTCCCGCACCCGAGGGACATCCCGCTTCCGGTGTATGTCGACCTGGTGGAGATCGAGGAGGGCGAAGACCGGGAAACGGCACTCCGTGCGCTGACCCATGCCGATGCGGGCTACGCCATCGAGCCCCCCATCGTCGAGGACTTCGACTCCCCGCATCTGGGAACCGGCCTGCGAGTGCTGCGCTACTACCAGGACCAGGACCAGGACCAGGACAGCAACGAGGTGCACGTCGGCCTCCGTTACGCCTGGCGCTACGAGAAGGGCACGGAAGCCGCGGACGTCCTGGTCATCCTGGCCGATCCCGACGCCGGCCGGATCCTCAGGGCCCTCGATGACATCGACGAATTCGCCCGCACCAATCGGATCAGCCCGGATGATGAAATCGAAATCGATACGTGGAACTCATGATCCCCGTCGAGTCCGGTGGAGATTCTTTCGACGCCGTCACGACCACCACCTTCCACTGGAGCACAGCACGAGCATTCCGTACGCACTCGACTTCACCGAAGACCCGGAAGAGTGGATTCCCGTCCCGATCCTCGAAGGGAGGGGAGCCGACCGGCAGCGGCGGAAGTGGGCGAAGAAGTCCGCAGAGTTGCGCTGGGCCCTTGAGGACGCGGGCCCTCGTGACAAGTCGCAGGTGAAGGAGCTGGCGCGCATGCTTGAGGGCTTCTCCGAGCAGTTTCCGCAGAAGATCCCCATGCACTACATGTTTCTGTACGCTCCGGATCTCCGCAGACACCTCGTGCCGTTCTTCTTCTACGGGGCCCGGTCGGAAGGGCCGGTGGAGCAGGTCCTGGACACGCTGGTGCAACGCAATGAGCCAGGAGCCGCGCAGGATCCCCATATCGAGGACTTCACCACCGACAACCTCGGCAGGGGGCTGCGCTCCATCCGCCACTTCGTGCCGAAGGGCGGCGAATCTCTCGGCATGTCGGTCAACTACGGGTGGCGCGTCGCGTCTTATGGCATCGACCTGTCCATGCGCACCGTCAGCGACGACCTCGGCTGGGTGTCCGCGAATATCGACGCGTTCGACGCATTCGCTCGCAGCCTGAAGGTGGTGCACCCGAACGACATCGTCGTTGACTGACGGCAAGAAGGCAGAAGGCAGAAGGCAGAAGGCGGCCCGGCGCGCGCCGTCAGTCGGCCCGTACGAAGCTGAGCAGGACGCCGGTGCCGAGCCACGGCTCGACTCCGCAGCACTCCCAGCCTTCGCGCTCAATGGCCCGGATCGTTTCGTCGACTCCGCGGTCCGCCCTCCTGGCGGCCCGTTTCCCGTACACCGGCCTGTTGAGGTAGAGCTGCACCGTGTGCGTCATGTCTCCTGCTTCCCGCGCCTTGCGGGCGTCGCGGGCCATGCCCCACAGGTCGCGTCGCTTCATGCTCGTCATGTGGTACCTCCGTGTCGTCCGGCCGGGCCGGTCCCGTGCCAGGTCCTCCCATTCGGCGTGATCGGCGACCGCGCACACCGCCGAGTTCCGGCTGGGCAGGTCGGTGGCGACCAGGACCTGACGTCCGTCGTCCCGCCGCGCCCAGGCGCTCCAGGCCCCCGCGCCGCCCTCCACGCGGCCGACGACCGAGCCGCCGGCAACACAGATCCGGCAGCTCCCGTCGTCGTCGCCGTACAGGACGAGGCCGCAACGGCCCAGGAGCAGGGCGACCTCAGGGGTCATGGCACCTCCGCGGGTCGGGCGCACCCGGCGCCGGTCGCAGGCCGTGGCCGTGCCGTCCCCCGTACGGCACAGCGACGACCGCGGTTCCTGCGCTGCCTTGCCAAGCGTGACGCAGGCCACTGAAATGGCGATGAAATTCTGTTGATCCGTGATCACGCAGGGAGCCTGGATGGCAACGGGGGCGTCGGATGAGCTGCAGGTCGCGTTACTCGGTCCCGTGCGCGCATGGCGCGGCGATCGCGAGGCGGCCATCGGCGCGGCCCGCCGGCAGGCGGTGCTGGCGGCGCTGGTGCTGCGCGGCGGCAGACTGGTCAGCCATGAGCAGCTGATCGACGGGGTATGGGGCGATCGGCCGCCGCCGACGGGCCGGCGCGTCCTGCCCAGCTACGTCTACGCACTGCGGCGGGCCCTGGATGTGCCCCGTGCGGAGCAGGGCGGATCGGTCATCCGCGGGGGACCGGGCGGCTACTGTTTCGCCGCGCCGGTGCGCCTCGACACCAGCCGCCTCGCCGAACTCTCCGTGGGGACGGCCGAGCTGCTGGCTGCCGGTGACGCCTCGGCCGCGCTGGCCGCCGCTGTGCAGGGCCTGGGCCTGTTCCGCGGGGAACCGCTGGCGGGGCTGCCCGGCCCGTATGCGCTCGGCGAACGGCAGCGGTTGCTGACCGAGCGCCGGTCCCTGCAGCAGCAGCGCCTGGAGTGTCTGCTGCAGCTCGGCCGCGGCAGCGAGGTCCTCGCGGCCCTGGCCTCCCCGGAAGCCGCCCATCCGCTGGACGAGCCGGTACAGGCGCTGAGGATCCGGGCGCTGTACGGCACGGGCCGGCAGGGCGAGGCGCTCGCCGCGTACGAGGGGCTGCGGCGGCGGCTGCGAGAGGAGTGGGGGGCCGCACCGTCCGCGGCCCTGCGGGACCTGCACGCGGCCGTGCTCCGGCACGACGACACGGCCGTCCGCGGCGCCCCGGCCACCGGCAGCGGCCCGGCCACCGGCGGCGGCCCTGCCCTCCCGGACGCACCGACGGCCCCGAAGGCCCCCACGGCGGCTGCCCCGCGGCGTTCCCGGTCCTCGCCGCCGTCTGCGCCGACGCGCGCCCGGCCGCCGCGCACCGTGAACGAACTCCCCGGAAACGCAGGCAAGTTGATCGGCCGCGCCGCGGAGGTCGCCGCACTGACCGCGCCCGCCCCGCACGGTGCTGTCACGGTCGCGACGGTGGACGGGCCGGCCGGCGTCGGCAAGACCTCGCTGCTGGTGCACGCGGCGTGGACGCTTCGCCCTCAGCACCCGGACGGCGTCCTCTTCCTCGATCTGCGTACGCACCACTCACCGGCGGACGACCGGCCCTCGACACAGCAGCTGCTCCAGCGACTGCTGCGCACGCTCGGTACGGCCGACGCGGAGATTCCCCCGGACCGCGACGGCCTGATCGCCGCATGGCGCGACGCCACCAGCGGGCTGCGGCTGCTGCTCGTACTCGACGATGTGGGAAGCGCCGCGCAGGTGCGGCCACTGCTGCCTGCCGGGCCCGGCAGCCGCGTACTCGTGGCGGGACGGCACCGGCTGACCGGACTGGACACGGACCGGTGCGTCACCCTGCAGCCACTGCCGACCGCTGACGCGATCGGTCTGCTCCGCCACCTGATCGGTGCGGCACGCACCGACGCCGACGCCGACGCGGTCACCGACCTGGCGCGGCTGTGCGGGGGCCTGCCGCTGGCCCTGCGGATCGCCGGCGCGCGGCTGCAGCACCGGCCGTCGTGGTCACCGACCCACCTGGCGGCGCGGATGGCACGGGAGGAGCGGCGACTGGACGAGCTGAGCGCCGGAGACCGCAGCGTGGAGGCCGCCTTCCACATGTCCTACGCGCAGTTGGCGGAGACCCGGCAGCGGGCCTTCCGGCAGTTGGGCCATGCGCCGACGCCGGAGTTCGACGCGTGGACGCCGGCGGTGATGCTCGGGGTGGGCGTCGAGGAGGCGGAGGGCATGCTGGAGGAGCTGTACGACGCCAACCTGGTGCTGCAGCCGGGCCCGGGGCGGTACCGCCTCCATGACCTCGTGCGGGTCCACGCCCGGAAGCTGGCCGACGCCCGGCCCGAAGAGTCGGCCCACGCCCGCCGGCAGATACTCGGGCTGTACGTGGGGGCGGGCCACCTCACCAGTGACGACGGCGGGGCATCGGACGGTGCTCCGCAGCGGTTCCCCTCCGCACGGGCCGCGGTGCGGTGGCTGGACGGGGCGGGGGCGGATCTGGCGGACGTACCGAAGTACGCGGCGGCGCACGGCGAGGACGCCCTTGCCGCGCAGCTGGGCGTGGCCCTGCGGGACTACTTCCTGCACCGTGATCGCTACGACGAGGGCCGCACGGCGCTGACGACGGCGCTGCGCGCCGCGGAACGGAGCGGGAACCCGGCGCTGAGGGTCCGGGTGGCGGCGTCGCTCGGTCTCCTGGAGTACCAGCAGGGCCGGAACGAGCAGGGCGGCGACTGGTTCCGTCAGGCGCTGGAGTCCGCCCGCGAGCACGGCGACGAGACGATGGCGGCGCTGCCCCTGACCGGTCTGGCCGTCCAGGACTTCATGCGAGGGCGGTACGACACGGTGACGGCCACTCTGGACGAGGTGCTGCCGGTCCTGGAGCGGGCGGACGACGCATGGGGAGTGTCCTCGGCCCTGGCGCTGCGCTCGATGAGCCGGTTCCAGCAGGGCGAGGTACCCGCATCGTTCGCCGACGCGCATGCGGCGCTCGCCGCGGCGGAGCGCAACGGCCGCCCGATACCGGTCAGCCAGCGTCTGGTCTCCCTGGCGGACGCGCATGCGGCGCTCGGCGAACGGGAGGAGGCGCGGTCGGTGCTGCTGCGCAGTGAGGCACTGCTGCGGGAGGCCGGCGACCCGCTGCTGCTGGCGTTGACGCTGACCCGGCTGGGGTCGGTCACGGAGGGTCTTCCGGAGGCGGAACGCCGCCATCACCAGGCACTGGCACTGCACGCGGGCATCTCACGGCGTTCGGAGCCGCACCGCACACGACTCGAAATGGAGATCCGGCGCCGCCTGGGCCAGTCGTACGCGGCGGCGGGAGCGCGGGTACGGGCGCGACGGGAGTTCCGCGCGGCGCTGGCCCTGGAGCGGGCGGCGGAACACTCGCAGCTGCAGGAGCAGTTGCGGGATGCGCTGGCGCACCTGGACAGGGGGTGAGCAAAGAGGCGGAGGCCCGCTAGGGCAGCGAGGACCGATCTGTCAGCAACTCGCCGGAAAACAGGGGGAGATCGGGGGCGGAAGCCGGGAGGCGCCGGGCATTCGGGAGGTGCCGGACAGGGGCCTTGCGGCCGGTGCTGCGGGGCCTGGGTGCGGAGCGAGGTAAAGCCGGGGAAAAAATACCAACCAGTCTGGTATTACTGTGAGTTGGGCCACAGCTTAAGGCCATAGCGACCCCTTATGGTGATCAAGGTTACTGACAGGTATTGCACCTGTCTTCCCGACGGTGAAGTCCGTGGCCGGTTACGGCGTTTTGGGCTGCGGGGAACGCCGCCGCCGGGAGATTCCACAAAAAACGGGGTGGGGGATGGCGGAAGAAGACAGCGGGGGCACGTCTGTGCTCCGCGAGGCGTTCTATGAGCGCCTGGACAAGGCGAAGTTCGCCAGTAGCTTATGCACCGCGGGGCCATGGGGCCCGAAAATGCAGCATGCCGGCCCTCCGTCGGCGCTGCTCGCCGTGCAGATGATGAATGACCATCCGCGCGAGGGCTTTCATCCGGCGCGCGTGACGTTCGAGCTGCTCGGTCAGATTCCGGTGGCAGAGCTTACGGTCGAGACGGCCGTGCTGTATTCGACGAAGCGGACCGATCTGCTGTCCGGGACGCTGCTGTGCGGCGACCAGCCCGTGGCGCTGGCCCGGATGTGGAGATACCGTTCCGCGCCCGAGTCGCTCGCCGCCGTACGGAAACTGGGCATCCGGCACCGGCCGCTGGCCTTCGAGGATTCCGTGGCGCCGGCCGAGCCTCTGGTGCTGGCCTATGACGACTCCGTCACGCCCCCTGTCCCCTTGGCGATGACCAACCATATGGGCGGCTACATGTCCGCTGTCGAATGGAGATTCGCCAGCGAGAAGCCTTTCGGGAGATATGGTCCCGGGCAGGTGTGGGCCCGGCCGCGTATTCCGCTCGTGCTCGGCGAAGCCGACAGTCCCTTCGGCCGGCTGATGGTGATGGCCGACAGTTGCTGGTCCGTGGGACGCCGGGTCGACATGCCCCAGCACATGGCGATCAACACGGAAATCACCGTGCACTGCCACCGGCTGCCGGAGGGCGAATGGCTCCGCCTCGACGGCTCTACGGTGACGACGCCGGGCGGGGCCGGAGTGAGTCATTCGACGATGAGTGACGGCGAAGACGAGTGCGCCTACGTACTCCAGTCGATGTTCATCGCCTAGCAGCGACTGCAATTTATCGAGAGGGGTGACCGGCTATTTTAGCGAATAGCAGGGCTCGCAGCTTTTCCTTTTTCGTGATCCTGGCCAGCGTGGTGGCCGTCATGGCGCACACCGCGATGCCCACTCCGATCTACGCGATCTACACCAAGGAGTTCGGGCTCACCACGCTTCAGGTGACCGAGGTGTACGCGATCTACGCGCTGGGCGTGATCGCGGCCCTGGTGGCGTTCAACTCCCTCTCCAACACCACCGGCCGGCGGCCGCTGCTGATGATCGGGCTGCTGTGCAGCGTCGCCTCCAATCTCGTCTTCCTCAACGCCAGTTCGATCGCCTTTCTCTTCGTCGCCCGGCTGCTGACCGGACTCGCGGCAGGCGTGTTCATGGGAACCGCCACCGTCGCGGCGGTCGAGGTGGCGCCGGAGAACATCGCCAGGCATTCCGCCGTGTGGGCCACCGCGGCCAATATCCTCGGCCTGGGGATCGGGCCGGTGATCGGGGGGCTCGGCACACAGTTCCTCGACAGGCCCCAGAATGACCTCTTCCTCGGTCATGTTTCCCTGATAGCCGTTCTCGCCGTCCTTCTGCTGCTGACCCGGGAACCGCTGAGCAAGTCCGATCGTGTGCCGTTCTCCTGGAAGGGGCCGAAGCCGCCTTCCGAGAACCGGCTCACCTACACCGGGCTGACGATGATCGGCGTTTCCGGAATGTCCACGCTCGGCATGCTGGCAGGTCTGACTCCGCACTTCCTGAACAGTTTCTATCCGGGTGCGAGCGGTCTCGCCGCCGGGCTTGTCGTCGGCTGCGGCTTCGGCGGTTCCGCGCTGGCGCAGTTCGCCTTCCGCCGGCTCACCATCACCCGCGGCCTGGTGTCCGGAGTCTGTGTGATGACCCTGGGCCTGCTGGTTCTGATCGCCGCGATCTTCTTCGGCAGCGGAGTCCTGTTCACCTCCGCGGCCCTGCTCACCGGCCTGGGCCAGGGCCTTTCGATCGCCCGGTCCGTCCAGGAGATCTCGCTGAAGACCTCGCTCTCCGAGCGGGTGAGCGCGGTGAACCTCTATTACGTGGCGCTGTACACAGGCGCAGCGGTGCCCGTCATCGCGCTGGCCTTCATCGAGAAGAGCTTCGGCCTGACCACGGCCGGCCTCACCTTCTGCGTGTTCGCGCTGGCCTTCGCCATCATCGGAGTCCTTCAGCTGAGCCGGGCCGGAATGTGGCGCAAGGAGCCCGCGGTCGACCACGCGGCAGCCGTAAAGACTTGAGCCACGGCCGACGGGCCCGCGAAGTCGGGGGGTCGGTGGCTCCGGATCCTGCCCACCAGGGTCAGGACATCACCATGCGGTGTCATGAACGCCGCGACACAATTATGGGGGAAAGCATGTCGCATGCGGAGAATTCAGACCACCTTCTCGGCGGTACCAGCATTCTGGTGCAGCCCACCCGTAGTTTCGCGTCGGAATTATCGGAGTGGTTCGGCCACGTCGGTCGGGAGAAGGTTCTCCGCCAGGAAATCGACCGGGAATTCCCGGCCGAGTACCTGTACTTCCTGAAGTCGTCCGGGCTGATGGAGCGGTCCCTGGTCCCGTCCTGGATCGGTGACCACGCCGACGGCTGGACGCCGTACCGCGTCACGGGCCTGAGCGAGCACCTGGCGTTCCACAGCTTCACGCACTGGCTGATGTGGCACGTGAGTTCGCTGTCGGGCATCCCGGTGTGGATGTCGCAGAACGCCGCGGTGCAGAAGACCTACGCCGACAAGTTCAAGGCCGGAATGCTCGGCGCGTTCGGAATGTCGGAGCGCGGCGCCGGAGCGGACTGGCGGCACACCGCCACCTCGGTCAAGCGCGTCGCCGAGCACTACGTCGCCAACGGCGGCAAGGACTACACCGGCAACGGCAACGTATCGAGCCTGATCACGACCTTCGCGCGGCGGGCGGACGGCGGCGACCGGGACTACGTCCTCTTCCGGGCGGACTCGCACAAGCCGGGATTCGAACTGGTCGGCAAGGCCGTCCCCGAGCAGATGTACACCAGCGTGTTCCGCCTGTCGGACTACGAGTTCGCCGAGGACGACGTCATCTCCACCGGCCCGCAGGCGTTCGCCGACGCGGTCAACACCATCAACGTCGGCAAGTTCAACCTGGCGACGGCGGCCACCGGCCTGCTGTCCCGTGCGCTGGTGGAGACCTTCCACCACGCCTCGAACCGCACCATCTTCGGGCGGACCACCGCCTCGTTCGGCCAGAACCAGGACGCCCTGTGCCGCGCGACGCTCCGGCTCATCGGCATGAAGGCGTACACCTCACGGTGCGTGGACCACATGCACGCGGCCGACGAGAGCGACGACCGCTACGTCATCCTGAACGCCGTCGCCAAGGCCAAGGTCACCCACGACGTCACCGACGCCCTGCACTCCCTGGGCGATGTGATCTCGGCGAAGGGCTTCGAGACGGACTCGGCGTTCCGCCCGATCCTGAAGTACGCGGAGTACCTCCCCCGCCTGGAGGGCACGAAGTACGTCAACCTGATGCAGGCGGTCCGCTCGGCCCCCGCCTTCTTCGACTTCGCCCGCAACACCCAGCAGGCACCGGACGAGGCCACGGACGCCACCCAGGCGCCGCGCTACCTGCTCACCCAGCGCAAGCTGGGCGGGCTGGAGAAGCTGTCCTTCAGCGACCACACCGCATCGAAGGAGGCGCTCGGGCACCTGCCGTCCGCCGCGCTCTTCTTCAGCGTGGTCGAGCGCCTGGGCGAGACCCTCTTCCGGCAGCCGCTGGACCAGAAGGACCAGCGCCGGGTGCAGGCCTTCGGCGAGATCTTCGCCATCGCGGTCTACGGCACCGTCGTCGCCGAGTACGCGCGGCAGCGGCCCGACGACGAGGTGTGGGAGTCGGTCTTCGGCCTCGTCCTGGAGGACCTGGCCCTCACCCTCGTCCGTACGAGGCAGGACCTGGCCGACCACCGCGAGGTGGCGGACGCGATCCTGACCGCCGTCCAGTCCACCCACGCCGAGTGGCCCGTGGACCGGATCACCGCCCACCTCCAGGCGGCCGTCGACCGCTCGGCCGGCCTGCTCTGACGTGACGGGGGGTGGTCCGCCCCGGCGGATCACCCCCCGCACTCTCCACCTTCTGGACCACGACGGGGACTCATCCATTCCATGCTGAACATCGCCATCATCGGTGCGGGCGTCGGCGGGCTGACCGCCGCCATAGCCCTGCGCGACAAGGGCCACCACGTCAACGTGTACGAGCAGACCGCCGAACTGAAGGCGATCGGCGCGGGTTTCGGCGTCCTGCCGAACGCCATGCACCTGCTGGCCACCGTCGGCCTCGACGACGACATCAAGCGCATCGGCTACTCGGCCAGCGCCTCGATCGTCCGGGATCTGCACGGCAACAAACTCCCTGTGGAGAACTGGCCGCAGAAGCCCAGCCCGCTGGGCAGCACCTACGCGGTGCACCGCGGCGAATTCCAGCAGCTGCTCGTCTCCAAACTCCCCCCGGAACTGGTGCACCTGGGCAAGCGGGCCGTCAAGGTCCACCAGCTCGACGGCGGGGCCAGGATCGACTTCGCGGACGGTACGAACGTCACCGCAGACCTGGTCATCGGTGCGGAGGGCATCCGCACGGTGGTCCAGGAAGCCGTCGGTGTGAAGGCCCCCGCCACCGGCGAGGGCGTCATGGCCTATCGCGCCCTCGTCCCGATCGAGAAGCTCAGCTGGGCGCTGGAGGACCAGCGTCTCGCGATCTGGTTCGGGCCGCAGCGCACCTTCCTGTGCTACCTGGTCTCCTCCGGCAAGATCATGAACGTGGTCGGCTACGTTCCCAGCGACCGTGATGCGGCCGAATCCTGGTCCGCGCCCGCCGACCTCGACGATCTGCGCGCCGAATTCGCGGGCTGGGAACCCCGTGTGCAGGAGACGATCGACGCGGCCGAATCCACCTTCAAGTGGGGGATTTTCGACCGGCCTTCCCTGCCCACCTGGTCCACGGAGTCCATCACCCTGCTCGGCGACGCCGCGCACGCGATGGTCCCCCACCTGGGCCAGGGCGCGAACCAGGCCATGGAGGACGCCTTCGCGCTGGCGACCATCCTCGACGGCGCGGACCGGGACTCGCTCGCGCGGCTCCTCAAGGTCTACGAGAACGTGCGGATCGAGCGCACCTCACTCGTCCAGCGTGTCTCCCGGGAAGCCGGCCACCTCTACCGCGACTTCGCCAACGACGATCTGACGAAGAAGGCCGAGGCGATCTCGGACCTCATCGCCGGGAACCACATCGCGGGCTATGACGCGATCGCGGAGGCCAGGCGGGCCCTCGGCCGGGTGTAGGAGGGGGAGGAACGGTCACCTCGCGGGGGCCGGCCGCGCCTGAGGGGGTGCGTCCGGTCCCCGCGTGAGGGCGTCCCGGTCCGGCGGAGTGCCGGGTGGGGAGAGGGGCGCACTGTGGGCTGTGTGCGCCGTGTGTGCCGTGTGGCTGCTGGGTGGTGCGTGTCTGGTGGCGTGGGCCGTCGTTCTTTTCATAAAAGCCCATCTCCTCATCACTCAAGGAGTCTTGATGCGACGAGTCCTCACCGCAGCCGCTACCGCCGCAGCCGCCCTGACGCTGGGTTCGGCCGGTGCCGCCCAGGCCGTCGACCTGCCGCAGACCCCTGACCTGGGCGGAACGTCCGCCGTCGACCCCGGCGCCGCGGCCGGGGCCGCGCAGACGACGACGCAGCTCACCGGTGCTGTCACGGAGTCGACCGTGAAGACCCTGGGGGAGGCGACCGGCGCGGCCACGGACAACAGCGCGCTGCTGGGCGGACTGCCGGCCGGTGCGGTGCCGACCCAGGGACTCCCGACGGACACGGCGGCGACCGCTGGAACGCCGACGGACGCGGTGACCAAGGGCCTGCCGACGGACGCGGTGGGCAAGGGGCTCCCGACGGACGCCGCGGCCAAGGGGCTCCCGACGGACGCCGTGGGCAAGGGCCTGCCGACGGACGCGGTGGGCAAGGGCCTCCCGACCAAGGGCCTGCCGACCAAGGGCCTTCCCATCAAGGGCCTGCCGTCCACGGGCCAGCTTCCGGTCAAGGGCCTGCCCGGCCTGGGATGACGTCTCCCTGCGGGCTCTTCGGGCCCGCGGATGCCGCCGGCCCCGCTCCGTCCCTCGTCGAGGGGACGGAGCGGGGCCGTTTTCGCGGTGCCCGTTCTCGCGTTGCCTTCTAGGACGCCTGGGCCTTGTTGTAGAGGTTCTTGGCGTCGTCGCCGAAGTACGGGCCGAACATCGTGTCGGGCAGGAACTGGTAGCCGAAGCTGTTCACCGAGGTCTGCAGGCCGGTGCCGGTCTTCTCGTCGAACGAGGTGAACCAGGGGCCGCCGCTGGAGCCGCCGGTCATGTTGCAGGACAGCCCGTGGTCCTTGGAGAACAGCGGATCCTTGATGGAGTTGCCGCTGCAGTAGATCAGCTTGCTGCCGTCGTACGGGGCGGCCGCGGGGTAGCCGAAGGCGTACATCGCCTTGTTGTAGCCCGAGTTGAAGGACAGGCCCTGGCCGCCGACGACATCGGTGAGCTTCTTGCCGTCGAGCGGGGCGACGACCGCCGCGCCCACGTCGTAGTTGATGTCCTCGCTCGCCGTCCACTGCGGGGTGGCGAGCGTTGCGGTGGCCGGCCACTTGCCGTACGGGGCCTGGCCGTCGTAGTAGCCGGGGACGAAGACCCAGTTGGTGTGCCAGGCGCCCTGCAGCTTCACACAGTGCCCCGCGGTGATCACCGTGCTCTTGTTGCCGCTGGTCACCGCGTTGCCGGAGCAGGAGGCATTGCGGCCCTGGTAGGTGAAGAACACCCGTCCTGTGGTCTTGGTGACCGCGCCGCCGCCGGTCCAGGGCCCGCCGGCCTGGGGGAGGACCCCGGGCAGCAGCGAGGGCAGCGAGGGCACCTTCGGGAGCTGAGGGAGCGTGGGGAGGGTGGGCGGCACCTTCAGGGGGGCGCTGCGGGGGACCGCGGCGGCGTGGGCGCCGGAGCCCTTCGCGGGGGCGGCGAGGTCCAGGGCGGCGGCGGAGCGCATCCGGCTCGCGGTCCAGAAGGCGCCGGGGGCGGACTGCGCGGCGGGGGAGCGGTGGGAGCCCTGCGGGGCGGCGGCGGCCGAGCCGGTGGGGAGCAGCACGGCGAGCAGTGTGCCGGCGGCGGTCAGGGCGCCGAGGGCGGCCCGGGATCTGCCCGCGGGCTGCCGCCTCCGTATGCCGTGGGCTGCCCGTATGCCGTGAACTGCCGGTATGCCGCGGTCGGTTCGTCTCACGCGTAACTCCTTCTGCGGGGCCGCGCGAGGCGGAGCGCGCGCGGCCGCGGGGAATGGGGCCGCGCGGGGCGGCCCGGCAGACGAGTGGTGCGGATCCGAGGTAAGGGTGCCACCGGAAGTGCCGTGAGGGCAGGGGGTGTACGGGGATTGGCGCCGCAGGGCGGTCTGGCCCCGGCCGGCGCCCCGGGTCTCCCCTCAACCCCGCCCGATGTAGGGCATGTTCGTCGCCAGTACCGTCGCGAACTGCACATTGGCCTCCAGCGGCAGCGCCGCCATGTGGACGACCGTACGGGCGACGTCCGCGGCGTCCATCACCGGCTCGACCGCCGTCTGGCCGTTCGCCTGGAGGATGCCGGTCTGCATCCGGCCGGTCATCTCGGTCGCCGCGTTGCCGATGTCGATCTGGCCGCAGGCGATCCGGTACGGACGCCCGTCCAGTGACAGCGACTTGGTCAGGCCGGTCATCGCGTGCTTGGTGGCGGTGTAGGCGATGGAGTTCGGCCGCGGCGCATGGGCGGAGACCGAACCGTTGTTGATGATCCGGCCGCCCTGCGGCTCCTGGGCCTTCATGGTGCGGAACGCCGCCTGGGCGCAGAGGAAGGCGCCGGTGAGGTTCACGTCGACGACGGTGCGCCAGTCGTCGTACGAGAGCTCGTCCAGCGGCACCGCCCTGCCGAACGTGCCGGCGTTGTTGAAGAGCAGGTCGAGCCGGCCGAAGCGGTCCCGTACGGCCGCGAAGAGGGCGTCGACCTGATCCGGGCGGGTGACATCGGTCGGCACCGTCATGACGGTGGGGCTGTTGACGTCGGTGAGGCCCACCAGACGGGCGGTCTCCGCCAGCGCCTCGGCGCGCCGTCCGGCCAGCACCACCGACCAGTGGGCGTCGATCAGCGCATGGGCCACCGCCCGGCCGATGCCGGAACCGGCACCGGTGACCACGGCCACCTTCCGGGGTGTCGCCGCGCCCTGCCGTGCCTCCTGGGGCGCCGCTGCGGTCTGCGGGCTGTGCCCGCCGCGCGAGGACGGGGAGGGCAGCGTGGGCCGGGTCGCGGTCGCCGCCCCGCCCACCTGCCCGGCCCGTGCCGTCGGCGTCGCCTGTGCTGTCCGTGCCCGCTCTGTGTTCTGTGCCATGGCGGCAGGGTAAACGCCGCACGGGGGGCGAACCGGGCGACCAGGCCCACAGGGATCGGGCAACCTAGGGCCTGTCCGATGGGTCAGGGTCGGAAAGGCCCTAGCCGTGGAAGCGCCGTAGGACGGCCGCCTTCGTGGCGGTGAACTCGTCCTCGGTCAGGATGCCGTCCCGGTGCAGCTCGCCCAGTTCGCGCAGCCGGCGCAGCAGCGCGTCATGGTCCTCCGCCGGGGCGGCGCCGGACGTCCCCGGGGCGGGCGGGGCGAGCGCCGGGGCCTTGGCCGCCGGTGTCTTCGCGCCGCCCGACGGGTGCGGCAGTCGGGCCGCCACCGCGGCCGCCAGCAGCGCGGTCGTGCCGCTCTCCTTCTTGAAGCCCCACAGCTCGATGGAGTTGGGGTCGTGCTCCGGCTTGATCCGCTCACCCGCCCCGCGGGTACGGAAGCGGAGATAGCCGGACTCCAGGCCCGCGGCGGCCCGCCACTCCACCGCCTCCAGCTCGGCCAGCGCGAAGTCCCTGGTGCCCCAATGCCGCTTGGTCTCGCTGGTGTTCCAGCGCCATTCGATCTGTACCCGCTCGCCGTCGAAGGTGGCGATGCCGTCCACCCCGGCGGCCGACAGGGGTACGGACGGGCCCGGCAGCAGATAGCCGTCCACCGGCCCGTCCGGTATCTGCTCCAGCATCAGGGCCTGGCGCACCGCGTCCGCGAAGTACTCGGCGACCTCGACCCGCCCCGGGTCCACGGCCACCTGATACGGGTTGGCGTCGTCCGGCAGGCTGCCGCCGGTGACCTGCAGCAGCGGGTCGGCGCCGCCCCGCAGCCGCAGTCGCAGCCGGCCGCCCTTGCGGGCCGGTTCATAGGCGGCACCGGCCAGCGCGGCCAGCGGCACGGTGAACTCGCCGAGGTCCTGACGGAGTTTGTGCACCCCGCGCTCGCGCCCCGGCACGATGCGTACGCCCTCGCCGTCGAAGCTCCATATGCCGTCGCGCACCATCAGTTCAGCCATGCACCGCATCCTACGGAGGCCCGGCCGGGCGGGGCGGATGCCGTGATTGTCCACCGGCGTCCGGTCCGGGCCCAACCATCATCCAGCTGTCATGCATGCGTCGTACACGGGACAGCGCCGCGCCGTCCCGGGGCACTCCAATGGGATGCGACAACCGCCGTCAGGGGAGGGCAAGATGACGCACCCAGCAGCGTACGAGCAGGAGATCCGGGCCGGTGCGCTCCGCGTGCTCGCCACTCGGCCCGCGCCGGCCGACGCCGCCGCGGCGCACGTCGGCCGGCGCCGCTTCCTCACCGTCACCGGGGCCGCCGCCGCCCTCGCCTTCACGACCAACCTCCCGGGCAGGGGCGCCGCGTACGCCGCCGAGGCCGATGCCCGCAAGATCACCGAGAACCCCTTCACCCTCGGCGTGGCCTCCGGCGACCCGCAGCCCGGCTCCGTCGTGCTGTGGACCCGCCTCGCCCCGCGCCCGTACGAGCCCGGCAACGGAATGCCCGGCGCCAGAGTCACCGTCCGCTGGGAAGTCGCCTACGACGAGCACTTCAAGCGGCTGGCCGGCCGGGGCCGCGCGGACGCGCACCCGGAGTTCAACCACTCCGTGCACATCGAGCCCACCGGCCTCGCGCCCGACCGCGTCTACTACTACCGCTTCCGCGCCGGCAACTGGATCAGCCCCGTCGGCCGCACCCGCACCGCGCCCGCCCGCGGCGCCCGGATCTCCGAGCTGAAGCTCGCCGCGGTCTCCTGCCAGGCCTACCCGGACGGCTACTACACCGCCCACAAGCACCTGGCCGAGGAGGACGTGGATGTCGTCCTGCACCTCGGCGACTACCTGTACGAGTACCCCATCGACCCCACCGCGGGCGACCGCCACTACACCGACGGCCTGCTGCCGGAGCGGTTCAACCGGGAGACGGTCTCGCTGGAGGACTACCGGCTGCGGTACGCCCTGTACAAGTCCGACCCCGACCTTCAGGCGGCGCACGCGGCCCACCCGTTCATCGTCACGTGGGACGACCACGAGGTGGAGAACAACTACGCCTCCGACGTCAGCGAGGACAACCTCCCGCCCCAGGAGTTCCTCATCCGCCGGGCCGCCGCCTACCGCGCGTACTGGGAGAACCAGCCGCTGCGCCGGCCGCAGCGCCCCAGCGGACACGACATGCGGCTCTACCGTCGTATGCGGTACGGGCAGTTGGCGCAGTTCGACATCCTCGACACCCGCCAGTACCGCTCCGACCAGGCCTACGGCGACGGCTGGCAGCGGCCCGGACCCCTCATCGACGATCCGGCGCGTACCCTGACCGGCGCCGCCCAGGAACGCTGGCTGATCGACGGCTGGCGGCAGTCCGACGTGCTGTGGAACGTCCTGCCGCAGCAGGTCACCTTCTCCGAGCGGCGCAACAGCACCGGCGAGGCGTACAAGCTCAGCATGGACGCCTGGGACGGCTACCGGGCCTCGCGCGCGCGGGTCCTGGCGGGCGCGGAGCGGGCCGGGGCGGACAACCTCGTGGTGCTCACCGGCGATGTGCATGTGCACTACGCCTTCGACATCAAACGGGACTTCGGTGACCCCGGCTCCCGTACGGCGGGTGTGGAGTTCGTCGCCACATCGATCTCCAGTGGCAGGGACGGTGCGGACAAGCCGGCCAACTGGGCCACGTACATGGCGGCCAATCCGCACCTGAAGTTCTACAACGGGCGGCGCGGATATGTGCTGCTCACGCTGGACCGGGAGAAGGCCCGCGCCGACTACCGGACGGTTCCCTACGTCACGCGGAAGGGCGCACCGGTGACGACCGCCGCTTCCTTCGTCTCCGAGGCGGGCGATCCGGGGCTCAAGCCCGCCTGACCGTCTCTTCGGACCGCCTGACCGGGACGTTGGACCTAGGTCAATGGGACCGGCCCGGAACCGGCCGGAACCGGCTGAGTGCATGACACCATGGTTCAGTCATCAACGAACCATGGAGACGCTCATGACGGAGCCCGGCGCGACCGAGGCCACGGACCTTCCCGCGATAGCCGAGCGGGGCGCGGCGGCACCCGCCGCGCCCCGCCGCACCGGCCTCCTGGTCACCCTCGTCCTCGGCGGGCTCACGGCCGTCGCACCGCTCTCCATGGACATGTACCTGCCGGCCCTGCCGCAGGTCACCGCCGCCCTGGACAGCCCGCCCGCCACCGTCCAGCTCACCCTCACCGGCTGCCTGGCGGGCATGGCGCTGGGCCAGATGATCGTCGGCCCGATGAGCGACAAGTGGGGCCGCCGCCGGCCGCTGCTGGCCGGCATGGTGATCTACGTCCTGGCCACCGCCCTGTGCGCGATCGCCACCAGCGCCGCCTTCCTCATCGCCTTCCGCCTGCTGCAGGGCCTGGCGGGCGCCGCCGGCATCGTCATCGCGCGGGCCGTGGTGCGCGACCTCTACGACGGCGAGGCGATGGCCCGCTTCTTCTCCACCCTCATGCTGATCTCCGGCGTGGCACCGGTCGTCGCCCCGCTCATCGGCGGGCAGATCCTCCAGATCACCGACTGGCGCGGGGTCTTCGTGGTCCTCACCGCCGTCGGGGTGGCGCTCACCCTCCTGGTCTGGCGCACGCTGGACGAGACCCTGCCGCCCGGGCGCCGGCACCCCGGCGGCCTCGGCCAGACCCTGCGCACCATGCGCGATCTCCTCGCCGACCGGGTCTTCTCCGGCTACCTGCTCGCCGGCGCCTTCGCGTTCGCCGCCCTCTTCGCCTACATCTCGGCCTCGCCGTTCGTCATCCAGGAGATCTACGGCGCCTCCCCGCAGACCTTCAGCCTGCTCTTCGGCCTCAACTCCGTCGGCCTGGTCCTCGTCGGCCAGATCAACGGCAAGGTGCTGGTCGGCCGGGTGGCCATGGGCAAGGTGCTGGGTGCCGGCCTGGTGCTGATCGCCCTCGCCGCGACCGCCCTGCTGCTGATGTCCTCCGGAGTCTTCGGCAGGGTGGGGCTGGCCCCGATGGCCGCCGGCCTCTTCGTCCTGATGGCCCCCATGGGCCTGGTCCTGCCGAGCGCCAACACCCTCGCCCTGCTGCGCACCCCGCACGCGGCCGGCTCCGCCTCCGCCCTGCTGGGCACCTCGACCTTCCTCCTCGGCTCGGTGGCCTCCCCGCTGGTGGGCATCGCGGGCGAGCGGACCGCCGTCCCGATGGCCGCCGTGCAGCTCGCATGCGCCGTATTGGCGCTCGTCGGCTTTCTGGGAATGTGCCGCCCGTGGCAGCGTAGGGAGGAGAGCACCCCGAGCGCGGGCGAGAGGACCGGATCCTGAAGGCACCGAGACTCACCTACGGCACGCCGACCCAGGCGGGACTGGACCCCGCATGGGTGGAACGGCTGGTCCGCGGTGTGCGGGCGCTGCCCGAGGGCCGGCCGCCGTGGTGCCCGGGAGCCGTGGTGCTGGCCGGCCGCGGTCCGCTCGTCGTCGCCGAGGCCGCCGCGGGCTGGGCGCACCGCTACCGGGCGTACGACCCCGAGCAGGACCGGGGCCTGGACCTGCCCCGCGACCAGTGGGAGCCGATGCGGACCGGCACCGTCTTCGACCTCGCCTCGCTCAGCAAGCTCTTCACCGCCATCGTCGCCGTCCAGCAGGTCGAACGCGGCCGCCTGGTCCTCAACGACCAGGTCAAGGCCCATCTGCCGGCCTTCGCCCCCGGTATCGCCGTCCGGCAGCTGCTCACCCACACCTCCGGACTCGCCCCCGAGCTGCCCTTCTACGAGCATCAGGACCGCGCCGCCCAGCTGGAGCTGCTGTGGCGCGAGGCGGCCGCCCCGACCGGCCGCCCCGACACCAGCTACCTCTACTCCGACCTCAATCTGATCTGTCTCCAGCTGATCCTGGAGCAGCTGACCGGGCGGCGCCTGGACGCGCTGGTCCACGAGGGCATCACCGGCCCGCTGGGCATGTCCAGCACCTGCTACGGCCCGCTGTCGCCGCACGGCGTGGCCGCGACGGAGGACCAGCGGCGCCCCTGGGCCAAGGCGGACCGCGGCATGATCCGCGGCGAGGTGCACGACGAGAACGCCTGGGCGCTGGGCGGTGTGGCCGGCCACGCGGGCCTCTTCTCCACCGCCCAGGACCTGGCCGTGCTGTGCCGCACGCTGCTCAACGGCGGCGCGTACGGCTCCGCCCGGATCCTCGGCGCCGGCGCGGTCGCCGCCCTGCTCGACCCGCCCGGCCTCGGCTTCGGCATCGACCAGCCGTACTTCATGGGCGAGTTGGCGGGCCGCGGCGCGGCCGGGCACACCGGGTTCACCGGCACCAGCCTGGTCCTCGACCGCGCCACCGACACCTTTCTGATCCTGCTGGCGAACACCGTCCACCCCCGCCGCCGCATCAGCGGCAGCGCCCCCCGTGCCGCGGCCGCCACCCGGCTGGCCAGGGCCGTGGTCGGGGCGGTCTGACGGACGCCGGGAGACCGTCCGGACGGCCGTAGAATTCCTCCAATGCACGAGGAACTGCGCGCCGCACTGGCCGGCCTGCTCGACGGCCTGCCGCCCAAGCAGGCCGCGCAGGCCGTCGACCGCCTGATCGCGAACTACCGGGGACGCACCCCCACCGACGCCCCGGTCCTGCGCGACCGCGCGGACGTGGCCGCGTACGCCGCCTACCGCATGCCGGCCACCTTCGAAGCCGTACGCGCCGCGCTGGCCGCCTTCGCCGCCCGCGTCCCCGGCTGGTCCCCGGCCACCCACATCGACATCGGCGGCGGCACCGGCGCCGCCACCTGGGCCACCGCCGCCACCTGGGAGGGCCACCACAGCACCGTCCTGGACTGGGCCCAGCCCGCCCTGGACCTGGGCGCCGAACTCGCCGCCGGCGTCCTGTCCGGCACCGACTGGCAGCGCCGCACGATCGGCGAAGGCCTCACCGTCCCCGCCGGCACGGACCTGGTCACCGTCTCCTACGTGCTCGGCGAGCTCCGCCCCGAGGACCGCCGTGCCGTCGTCGCCGCGGCGGCCGCCGCCCGGGCCGTGGTCCTCATCGAACCGGGCACCCCCGACGGCTACCTCCGCATCCGCGAGGCCCGCAGCCAGCTCACCGAGGCCGGCCTGCGGATCGTCGCCCCCTGCCCGCACAGCGACACCTGCCCCATCGTCCCCGGCGAGGACTGGTGCCACTTCTCCGCCCGGGTCAGCCGCTCCTCGCTGCACCGCCAGGTCAAGGGCGGCTCGCTCCCGTACGAGGACGAGAAGTTCAGCTATGTGGCCGCCACCCGGCTCGACGCCGCCCCGGCCGCCGCCCGCATCGTCCGCAAGCCCCAGCTGCGCAAGGGCCAGGTCCTGCTGGACCTGTGCACCGAGGACGAAGGTCTGGAGCGCACCACGGTCACCAAGCGGCACGGTGACCGGTACCGCGCGGCCCGTGACGCGTCGTGGGGCGACGACTGGGACCGCGCTTAGAGTCTGACCCGTCGAGACAGGCCCGGCTCACTCCTTCTGCGTCCGCTCCTGGAACTTGCGCAGCAGCTCACGGCGCTGGGCCTGGGGGTCGGGCCGCCCGTGTCCCGCGCGGCCGCCGCCCCCGCCGCGCAGCGCACCGCGCGACAGCTTGCTCCGCGTACCACCGATGCCGAGCATCCCGCCCGCATTGCCCTTGCTCATGGGGATCCCCTCTCCTCGTCAACCAGCCGATGGTTCGGCGAGACGAACCGTCTCGCTCGATCTCCACTATGAACTGAGACGGTCCGTCTCGTCAAGACGATACGTCTCGCCTCTCCTCGCTAGACTCCGCCCCATGGCCAACAAAACCGCCCCCGACGCCTCCCGCCGCAGCGAACGCTCCCGTCGCGCGATCTTCGACGCCGCCCTCGCCCTCGTCGGCGAGCTCGGCTACGACAAGCTCACGATCGAAGGCATCGCCTCCCGGGCCGGGGTCGGCAAGCAGACGATCTACCGCTGGTGGCCCTCGAAGGCCGCCGTCCTGCTGGACGCGTTCACCGCCGGTGTCGACGAGGACTACGAGAAGGGCCTCCCGGACACCGGCGATCTTGCCGCCGACCTGAAGTTCGTGCTGCGGGCGACCGCGGACGAGTTCAACGCCCCGGTCTTCCAGGCGCCCTACCGCGCCCTCGCGGCGGCCGGCGCCAACGACGAGGAGCTCTCCCGCGCCTTCGTCGGCCGGCTGCTGGAGCCCGGCATCCGGGTCTACGTCGAACGGCTGCGGGCGGCCCAGGAGGCCGGTGAGGTGGCCGCCGACGTCGATGTGCGGGTGGCCGCCGAGATGGTGCTGAGTCCCTTCTCACAGCGCTGGTTGATGCGGACCGGGGAATTGACCCACGAGTTCGTCGACACCCTCGTCGACCAGGTACTGCGTGGTCTGCGGCCGCACGGCTGACCCCGCTGGGCAGACGGCGGCCAAGGCTGCAGTATGTCGCTGATGGGCTGAATTGCCGGTATTCGATCGTCCTTCGTTCACCCCGGATCTCCACACCGGTCACCCGAAGCGCAGGATGGTGGCAGCATTGATCCCAGACCACCGCTCGAAGTGAGGGGATAGATGGAACGCAAGAGCAGGTTCTCCCAGTGGCTGCGCCGGCCGAAGAGCGGATCGGACGGCGGCGATACGGACACGGGATCGGCGGCCGCGCGCGGCCGCGAGGACCTGCTGCTGGCCGCGGCCGACGCGGGTTTCCCCATCGCCCCGGCCGCCCACCCCTCCGGCTACGGCTGTTCCTGTGAACGCATCGGCTGTCCCACCCCGGGCCGACATCCCGTCTCCTTCGGCTGGCAGACCGTCGCCACCACCGACCGCGACAAGGTCGCCGCCTGGGTCCGCACCCTCCCGCAGGCCAACTTCATCACCGCCACCGGCATCGCCCACGACGTCCTCGACGTCCCCGCCGAGGCCGGCCGCAGCGCCCTGGAGCGGCTGGAGGCCGCGGGCATCGAGGTCGGCCCGATCACGCTCAGCGGCACCGGCTTCGGCGACGGCCGCATGCTGTTCTTCACCGCCACCCGCGGCACCCCGGACGACGAGGACGAGTGGTGGCCCTGCGAGCTGGACTGCCACCCCGAGACCCTGGACGAGCACCCCGGGCTGCGCTGGCACTGCCGCGGCAGCTACGTACTCCTGCCGCCCTCGACGCTCCCCGGCGAGCAGCCCGCGGTGACCTGGCTGCGCGGCCCCGAGCTGCCGCTGCCCGACCCGCTGACGCTGCTGGAGTCGCTCACCGACGCCTGCGCCGAGTTCCACGACCACCCCGACCGCGAGCCCTACCACGAGACGGCGGCCTGGCCGATCGGCCGCTGAGCCCGTCCGCGCACCGCTGCGCCCCGCGTCCGTACGCCGAAGGGGCCGCCGGGATCACCCCGGCGGCCCCTTCGGTGTCTGCGGCTCTCCTACAGCGGCTTCACCGAGGTCTTGCCCTCCCGCCGGTCGAGGAAGACGATCCGCTTGCCGGAGCCCTTGGCCGGCACCGTGACCGCCTGGGACGAGACCGTGGTGAAGGCCATCCGGTTGGTCTTCTTCTGCGGCCCGTCGAGCAGGCCCTGGAGCTCCGCCGGCACCGTGATCACCGACCCCGCGGCGACCGTCTTCTGCTGGTGGTAGAAGGTCGAGAAGAACACCAGCGCACCGCCGTCCGTCGTCCGCAGCGCCACCGGCGGGTGGTCCGAGGCGGTGTCCTCCCACTGGATCCGCGCGCCGAGCTGATGGGCGTCCTTGGCGCGCCGGGCCCGCCAGCCGTCGGTGTTCGGCCCGGACGCGAAGACGCTGCCCTTGCCGGTGTTGAGGTAGTCCGCGTAGCGGCGGCTCAGCTTGCCCGGGTCCACCGTCAGACCGGACTTCGCGCCGGCGGGCACCGCCTCCGCGTAGCCGTCCCCGTCCGTCTTCAGCTCCGGCGCCTTGTTCCCGGGGAACTGCGCGAAGTACACCGCACGCCACTTCTCGTCGATGCCGTTGCGGCTGAACACCAGGAACCAGCGGGTGCTGCGCCCGCGGGCGTCCTTGCGGTTGCTGTCCGCGTCCGCGACGAAGTACTTCGGCCAGCCCGCCTGCTTGGGCACGGTGAAGTGCGCGTTGGTGAACGACAGCGCCGGGAAGCCGGGGTTGCCGTGCGGCCGCAGCGCGTGCGCCGCCGTGATCCCGGCCTGGTCGATGGCGAGCAGCGCACCCGCCTCGAAGGAGGAGTTCACCTTCGGGTCGAGCGCGCGGTTGGCCTTGTTGTAGCTGTCGGCGAAGCGGTCGAGGGCCTTGGCGCCCTCAGCCTTCGACACCGCCGGCAGCATCTCCCTCTCGCCGTGCACCGTCATGCACCCGCTCAGTATCACCAGCGCCGCCACCGCGGACGTCAGAGTTACGGGCACCCGGAACGGCGACCTGCGTGTCATGGGGCTGGGGCTCCTTCGGGGCGACCGGGGCGGACTGGGTGGCCGCCGGGGTGGCACGATTCGGCGCCACCCTACCCGGGGCGAGGAAGAACAACAGGGTGGGGATCAGATACAGAGCCCACACCGTGACCTGGAGGACGGTCGGGTCCGGCTGGAAGTTGAAGACGCCCTTGAGCAGCGTGCCGTACCAGCTGTCGGCCGGGATCTGCGCGCTGACGTCGAACGCCTTGCTGCCCAGCCCCGGCAGGAAGTCCGCCTCCTGCAGATCGTGGAAGCCGTACGCCAGCACGCCCGCCGCGACCACCACCAGCATCCCGCCGGTCCAGGTGAAGAACTTCGCGAGGTTGATCCGGACCGCACCCCGGTAGAACAGCCAGCCCAGCAGCACGGCGGTCAGCAGCCCCAGCAGCGCCCCGACCAGCGGCCGTACGCCGTCGTTCGCCGACTGGGCCGCGGTCCAGACGAACAGCGCGGTCTCCAGGCCCTCACGGCCCACCGACAGGAACGCGGTCACCACCAGCGCCACGGTGCCCATCTGCAGCGCCGCGTCCAGCTTGCCGTGCAGTTCCTGCTTCAGATGCCGCGCGGTGCGCCGCATCCAGAAGACCATCCACGTCACCAGGCACACCGCGATGATCGACAGCGAGCCGCCGAGCGCCTCCTGCGCCGTGAACGTCAGGGTCTGCGACCCGAATTGCAGGGCGGCGCCGAACGCGAACGACAGCACCACGGCGAGCGCGATGCCGAGCCAGACCGGGCGCAGCGCCTCCCGCCTGCCCGTCTTGACCAGATAGGCGATCAGGATGCAGACGACGAGGCTGGCTTCCAGGCCCTCGCGCAGACCGATCAGGTAGTTGCCGAACACGTCGGTGCCTTCCCTTCCTTCATGCGGCGACACATCATGCGGCGACACATCATGCGGCGACACATCATGCGGCGGACTTCGTTACGGTGCCGGTCTCCGGCACCGGCGGGATCAGGCGAACAGCTCCCGGCCCCACCAGTCGTCCGCGTCGCGGACCCCCGGCGGCACCGCAAAGACGGCCGAACCCACGTGCTGGATGTACTCGTTGAGCGCGTCGGTGGCCGCCAGCCTCCGCTGCACGGGGATGAAGCCCTGGCGTACGTCGCGCTGGTAGGCGAGGAAGAACAGCCCCGCGTCCAGCCGGCCCAGGCCGTCCGTACCGTCGGTGAAGGAGTAGCCGCGGCGCAGGATGCGGGCGCCGTCGTTGGAGTCCGGGTGCGCGAGCCGTACGTGGGCGGTCGGCAGCATCGACTTCAGATGCGGCTCGTCCCGCTCGTGCTTCTTGCCGACCGCAGCGCCCTCGCCCTTGTTGCGGCCGAAGATCTCCTCCTGCTCCTGGAGCGAGGTGCGGTCCCAGGTCTCGATGTGCATCCGGATCCGGCGCGCGACGACGTACGAGCCGCCGGCCATCCAGCCCGCCGCGCCCTTCTCGTCGTCCTTGCCGACCCACACGTGCTTGGCCAGCGCGGCGCCGTCGGTGCCCGCGATGTTCCGGGTGCCGTCCTTGAAGCCCATCATGTTGCGCGGCGTCTGGGCCTCCGGCGTCGTCGAGGACGTCTTGCCGAAGCCGAGCTGCGACCAGCGGATGGCTATCTTGCCGAAGCCGATCCGGGCCAGATTGCGGATCGCGTGCACCGCGACCTGCGGGTCGTCCGCGCAGGCCTGGACGCACAGATCGCCGCCGCTGCGCGTCTTGTCGAGGTTGTCGCCGGGGAACTGCGGCAGCTCGACCAGCGCCGCGGGCCGGCGGCCCTTGAGGCCGAAGCGGTCCTTGCCGTCCTTCTCGAACAGCGTCGGGCCGATGCCGAAGGTCAGGGTGAGCCGGGACGGCGGCAGGCCGAGCGCCTCGCCGGTGTCGTCCGGCGGCGCCTCCGCCAGCCCGCCGACCGCGCCGTCACCGACCGCGTCCCCGGCCGTCATCCGCGCCGCCGCCTTCGTCCACTCCTTGAGCAGCGCGATCAGCTCGTCGCGGTCGTCGGTGGTGACGTCGAACGCGGCGAAGTGCAGCCGGTCCTGGACGGCGGTGGCGATACCGGCCTGGTGTTTGCCGTGGAAGGGGACCGCGGCGCCCGCGGCCGCGTCCGCGGCGGCCGGCTGGACGTCGCTGCCGGCGCGCAGCGCGGCCGCCGTGCCCCCGGCCGCGACCGCGCCGAGCGCCAGTCCCGCGCCGCCCCAGCCCAGCAGCGCACGCCGGGAGGGCGCGTGCCCGCCCGCGGCCTGCGCGGTCTGCGCGCTCTCGGCGGGTGCGGTGTCCTCGGTGGCCCGCGGGCCCTCGGTGGTCTTGCCGTCGTCGTGCGTCATCGTGTCCCCTTCGGCCGGCGCTGCGGACTTACTTGGTGACGGCCACGGCCGCGGCCAGCTTGGACAGCGGCTCGGCCAGCGCGTTGACGCCGTCGGACAGCTCCTTGCTCTCGCTCTTGCTGACCGTGTCGTAGGAGACGAAGCCGTCGGCGGACTTGTCGTCGCGGTACTTGTCGAGCTGTGCGAAAAGCGCCTTGAACTGCTTGTCCAGCTCCTTGGCCAGCGCCGGGTCGTTCTTGGCGGCCACCGGCTTCAGCAGCTGGTACGCCTTCTCGGCACCCTCGACATTGCTCTGGAAGTCGATCAGGTCGGTGTGGCTGTAGCGCTCTTCCTCGCCAGTGACCTTGCCGGTGGCCACCTCGTCGAGCAGCTCCTTGCCGCCGTTGGCCATGCCGGTCGGGTTGATCTCGGCCTTGCCGACCCGCTTCTGCCAGTCCTTCAGGTCCGTCATGAGCCGGTCGGCGAGCTTCTTGTCGTCCCCGGAGATCTTCTTCTCCTTCCACAGGGACTTCTCCAGCTTGTGCCAGCCGGTCCACTTCTGGCCCTTCTTCAGGCCGTCCTCGCGCAGATCGACCTTGGGGTCGATGTCACCGAACGACTCGGCGACCGGCTCGGTGCGCTCCCAGCCGACCCGGGAGAGGGCGTAGGCCTTCTTCGCGGCCTCCATGTCGCCGGCCTTGACCGCGTCGGCGAACTTCTGCGCCTTCGCGATGGTCTGGTCGGCCTGCTCCTGGACGTACTTGCGGTACGCGGCGACCGCGGCGTCCAGCTTGGGGTCGCGCTTGGCGGTGGTGCCCTTGCCGTCGGCGGTCACCTTCTGCCGGATGCCGTCGCCCTTCATGCCCGGCTTGCAGGCGATTTCGTAGGAGCCGGGCTTGATCTCGGCGGTGATCTCCACGCTGGTGCCGGGCCCGATGTTCTCCCGCTCGGTCACGATCCGGTCGCCGGGCGCGTAGACGTACACCTCGGTGACCTTGGAGCCCTTGTTCTGCACCGCGAAGCGGACATGCCCGGCGGGGAACTTCTTGGCGGACAGCTCACAGCTGGAGTCGGACGCGGTCACCTCGATGGTGCCCTTGCCGCCGCCTCCCTTGCCGTCGTTCTTCGCGGCGCAGCCGGCGACGGCGGTGACGGCCGTGGCCGCGGCGAGGGCGGCGACGGCGGAGGGGCGAAGGGCGCGCATACGGGGCTCCAGGCGGGCTCGGGTGTACGGAAACGACGTACGGGAGGGTAGACGGCGGTGGGGGTCGCCACTAAGGCGGCCCTAACTTATCTGAGGCTTACCTTTTCCCTCTCACCCTGTCCAGTGATCCCGCTCTCATGAACAACGGCCCGATCACGAGTTGATGAGCGCCCGGTCACGGAACCGTCAAACAGCAGTCAAGGTAAGGGTCATGGGTTGCGACGGGATATGACCAGCGGGATTCCGGCCCGCGGAGGCCCGATCGCCTCCATCAGATGCTGACGGGGTGTAACTTAGGTTAGGCTTACCTAAGTAGTCATCATGCTCTGGAAGGGGTGCTCCATGCCGCTGTTCCGACCGGCCGCGGCCCGCGGCTCCACCCGCGGCCGCATCCGCCACCGCATGCGTGTGCTCTGCGCCGAACTGCGCCGCGGGCTGGTCCGGATGCTCGCCCTCGCGCTCGGTACGGCGCTGCTGGCCGGCGCCATGGGGGCACTGCTGCCGCCCGCGCAGGCACACGCGGCGGACCGCACGGCCCCGGACCGCACACCCCCCGGTCGCACGCTCTCCGCCACCGGCTCCACGGCCCCCACCGGCGCCCTGCTCGTCTCCGCCGCCGCCCTGCTCGCCGCCGGTTCCGCGGTCGCGTACGCCACCCGCCGCCGCGCCTCCCGGTAGCCCCGGCCGGGCCCGGGGGAGGCGCGCACCCTCGCACCCCGGGCCCGGACCTCCCGTCCGCCGTGCTGTTCACTGACCGGATGACCGAACTCGATGTGCTCCGGGTGTTCTGCGGCCCCGACGGGAGCGGCGGCAACGCGCTGGGCGTGGTGCGTGACGGGGCGGCGGTCCCCGGCGCCGTGGAACGCGCCGCCCTCGCCGCCCAACTCGGCTTCAGCGAAACCGTGTTCCTCGACGACGCCGCACTCGGCACCGTCGACATCCACACCCCCAGCGTCCGCCTCCCCTTCGCCGGGCACCCGCTGGTCGGCCTGGCCTGGCTGCTGCGGAGCCTGGGCCGGCCGCCGCGCACCCTGCGCCCGCCGGCCGGCGAGGTGGAGGTCGGCTTCGAGGGCGACCTCACCTGGGTGCGCGCCCGCGTGGAGTGGGTGACGTCGCGCAGGACCGAACGCCATGCCTCCGCGGCCGAGGTCGACGCGCTGCCCGCCCCGCCGCCGGGCGAGGGCTGGCTCTACGCCTGGGCCTGGCAGGACGAACGCCGCGGCGTGGTCCGCGCGCGGGCCTTCCCCCGCCGCGGCGACGGCATCGTCGAGGACGAGGCCACGGGCGCGGCCGCCCTGCTGCTGACCCATGAACTGGGCCGCCCCCTGGACATCCGCCAGGGGACCGGCTCGCAGATCCTCACCCGTACGTATCCGGACGGCAGCCTGGCGGTCGGCGGCCGGGTGCGCCGGGAAGCCCCCTGAGGCGCACGGGCCCCGCCGTCCCGCGCCCGCCGGGCGGCCCTACGCGCTCAGCGGGAACCGCTCGCCCAGCTCCCGGAAGACCGCGCTGTTCAGCCGGAACGCGCGCTTGCACTCGTCGACCACCCGCTGCTTCTCCAGGTCGTCCAGCGGCAGCGCGTCGAGCAGTGCGCGGTATTCGCGCTTGAAGGCGGCGGGGTTGGCTATGTCCTCGAAGACGTAGAACCGCACCCCGTCGCCCTTGCGGGCGAAGCCCCAGGTCTTCTCGGCGGTGCCGCGGATGATCTGGCCGCCGGACAGGTCGCCGAGGTAGCGGGTGTAGTGGTGGGCGACATAGCCGGCCGGCCAGTTGCGGGCGCAGTGCGCCACCCGGTCCGCGTAGGCGGCGGTGGCCGGCAGCGGCTCCAGGCCGTCGCGCCAGGAGGCGCCGCCGAGGTGGGCGAGATCGCGCTCCAGCTCGGCGGTGCGGGCCAGCTCGGGGCGGAGGAAGGGGCCCGCGACCGGGTCGCCGGCGAGCGCCTCGAAGGCGCCCTCCAGCGCGCGGTAGACGAACCACAGCTGCTCGGTGTAGCTCCGGTAGGCGGTGACACCGAGCCTGCCGCCGAGCATGTCGCTCATGAAGGAGGAGTTCTCGGCCTCCGTGTGCTGCTCGTGGGACGCCGTGCGGATGACCGTCGAGAAGGGCGTGGCGGCGACCGGCGGAGCGGATGGCGTGGCCGCGGCGGACGGGGTCGGGCTGGTCGGGCTGGACGCTGCCAAGGCGGACCTCCGGGGGCCGAGGGGAGGAGTCGGGAGCAGGGGGCTCCGCTGAGCCGTTGTCGCTTAGGCCTACCCAACTACTTAGGCTTACCTAAGTCAACCCGTTCCCGACGTCCTGTCGGTAACCAGGCTACCCCTGTTCCCGACGCCCTGTCGGTAAAATCCGCGCCGCGGTCAGGGCAGCGTGAGGATCTCCGTCCCGGTCTCCGTCACGACCAGCGTGTGCTCGAACTGCGCGGTCCGCCGGCGGTCCTTGGTCACCACCGTCCAGCCGTCCTCCCACATGTCGTACTCGTACGTGCCCAGCGTCAGCATCGGCTCGATGGTGAAGGTCATGCCGGGCTTGATGTCGGTGGTGTGGTGCGGGCTGTCGTAGTGCGGGACGATCAGGCCGGAGTGGAAGGAGGAGTTGATGCCGTGACCGGTGAAGTCACGGACCACTCCGTAGCCGAAGCGCTTGGCGTACGACTCGATGACCCGGCCGATGATGTTGATCTGACGGCCCGGCTTGACCGCCTTGATCGCGCGCTGCAGCGCCTCCCGGGTCCGCTCCACCAGCAGCCTGGACTCCTCGTCCACATCGCCGCACAGGTAGGTGGCGTTGTTGTCGCCGTGCACACCGTGGATGTACGCGGTGACGTCCAGGTTCACGATGTCGCCGTCCTTGAGGACGGTCGAGTCCGGGATGCCGTGGCAGATGACCTCGTTGAGCGAGGAGCACAGGGACTTGGGGAACCCGCGGTAGCCGAGCGTGGACGGGTAGGCGCCGTGATCGCACATGAACTCGTGGGCGACGCGGTCCAGTTCGTCGGTCGTCACCCCGGGCTCGATCAGCTTGGCGGCCTCCGCCATCGCCTGTGCGGCGATCCGGCCGGCGATCCGCATCCGCTCGATGGTCTCGGCGTCCTGCACCTCGGGCCCCGTGTAGGGCGTGGGCGCGGCCTTCCCGACGTACTCGGGGCGCGCGATCGAGGCGGGGACGGGGCGGGTGGGGGAGATCTTCCCCGGGACAAGAAGCGACTGGCCAGACATGCCAGCGAGTGTATCCGCGGGCCGTCGGGCAGGATGGTGACACAGAACACCACAGGAGGCGGCAATGGCGCTGTTCAAGAGGCGGACGGTCGGGAAGCCCGGCGAGTGGTACTACTGCCTCAAGCACCAGACGGTCGAAGAGGGCCCTGAGTGCCGCGCCGCCGACCGCTTCGGCCCGTACAGCACCCGCGAAGAGGCCGCGCACGCCATGGAGACCGCGGCGGAGCGGAACCTGGAGTGGGAGACCGACCCGAAGTGGCACGACACGGGCGCCGGGCAGGCGAAGGGACAGGCCAAGGGGAAGGACGGCGAGGGGGAGGACGGGTAACGCGCCGGCGCCGGGCCGGCGTCAGGCTGGCGCCGGATCCGCGTCCTGGTCCTTCGGGGCGGAGCCGGCCGCATCGCCGCTCTTCGCCCCGCCGCCCGCGGCCCGCCGCTCCCGCATCCGCCGCGCATGCTCATCCGTCCGGGCGTCGTACGCCATCAGCTTCGGCAGCCCCAGCGCCAGCATCCCGACCCCCGCGAAGCACAGCAGCCCGCCCAGTGACACCGCCGCCCGTACGCCCGTCAGCGCCGCCATACCGCCGACCCGGACCTGGCCCAGCTGCGGGCCCGCCGAGTACGACAGCAGCTCGATCCCGGCCAGCCTGCCCCGCAGCTCGTCGGGGATGGTCTGGTTCCACAGCGCCGAGCGGAAGATTCCGCTCACCATGTCGCAGGCACCGGCCAGCGTGAGCAACAGCAGCACCAGCCAGACGTTGTGCAGCTGCCCGGCCACGGCGATCGAGAGCCCCCACCCGGCGGCCGCCAGCGCGATGGCCCGGCCCTGGCGGTGGATCCGCGACGTCCAGCCGCTGGTCAGGCTCACCAGGAAGGACCCGGCGGGCAGCGCCGCGTACATCAGCCCCAGCGCCCACGGGGCGTCCAGATCGTCGGCGAGGAACGGGAAGATCGCCAGCGGGAAGGCGAAGAGCATCGCGAGGAGGTCGAGGGCGTAGGTGCCCAGCAGCTCCTTGCGGCTCCAGGCGTAGCGCGCGCCCTCGGCGATCCCGCGCAGCGAGGGCTTGCGGGCGTCGTGCGAGGCGGGCTGCGGCGCCAGCTTCAGCGCGAGCAGTACGGAGAGCGCGTAGGTGGCCGCGTCGATCGCGTACGCCCAGGTCAGGCCGGCGTAGGCGAGCAGCCCGCCGGCCAGCGCGGGGCCCGCGACGGCGCCGATCTGCCAGCGCAGCGCGTTGAGCGCGGCGGCCGCGGCGAGCTGGTCGTGCGCGACGATCCGCGGCACGATCGCGTCCAGGGCCGGCCGCTGCAGACCGGTCAGCGCGCTGGACACCGCGGCGGTGGCGTACAGCGGCCACACCATCGGATCCGGCAGCAGGCTGTTGACCAGCAGCAGCGCGGCGATCAGCCCGAGTGCGACCTCGGTCCAGACGATCAGCCGGCGGCGGTCGACGGCGTCCGCGAGCGCACCGCCGTAGAGGCCGAAGACGATCAGCGGGACCAGCTCCACCGCGCCCAGTGCCCCGACCGCGAGCGTGGAGCCGGTCAGCTCCTTCAGCTGCAGCGGCAGCGCGACAAAGGTCAGAAAGCTGCCGAAGACGGTGATCGCGCCCGCGCACCACATCAGCCGGAAGTCGCGCGAGGAACGCCAGGGCGCCAGATCCGGCAGCAGGGCGGCGAAGCGCCCGCGGGAACGCGGGGCGGATGGGGGGTGGTCGTCCGAGGTCACGGTGCACCATCGTCCGCACGGCCGGGGCGCCGCGCAAAGGATTTTGCGGGCCGTGGGGTGCCCGCGCCTCCACATCCCAGGTCCGATGTCCTACCAGCGCGGGGGCGGTGGCGCCGTCAGCTCGTCGGCGAGGCGGGCCAGCCGGTCGCGGAAGCGGCGGTGCCGGCGGGGCGCGGGCAGGCTGTTCTCTCCGGCGGCCGCGCTCACCAGATGCTGGACCGTGTCGAGGTCGAGGTCCTGGGACGTCCCGGTCCCGCTGCCGGGCGGGGCCCAGGGGGCGGCGAGCGCGTCATGGGCCAGGGTGTGCAGATCGCGGTCGCCGCCGTCCAGCGCGAGGACCGTCGCGCCGTTGCGGCGGGCGTCGTGCACCCGCTCCAGCAGCCCGGCGCCCGGCTCCTGTGGCGCGACGACCAGCAGCGTCTCGCCCCGCCCGGCCGCCGCCAGCCGCCCGAGCCCGACCGCCAGATGGGCCGGCGCCCCGCCGGGAACGCGATGGCGCACCAGCGTCGGCGACAGCTCCGGCAGCCCCGACCAGGCCGCCTCGTCGTCCAGATGCGCGGCCAGGTGCCAGGGCTCGTACGCGGCGCTGCCGACCAGCAGCAGCCCGCCGCCGTGCGGGGCGACGGCGGTCCGCAGCGCCCCGGCGAAGCGGCGGGTGGCCTGGATCCACTCGGTTCCGGCGAGGACCTCACGCAGCAGTGCGACCCGTACGGCATCCATGCCCCGGCATCCTGCCGCAGTACGGCGACACCTGGTTGCCGTTTCAACGGGTGTCACCCGTACGGGACTTGGGCCGCGGTCTGGCCACCGCCCGTACGGGGCAGCAGCCCGGCGTCCTTGAGCCGGCGTCCGACCTCCCCTACCGCCGCCTCGCTCAGCGGGATCTGGGGGACGGCCGTCGTTCCCCGCGTGATCACGCCGAGCAGCTGGAGGGCCGCCTTGAAGGCGCCCAGTGCGGAGGAGCTGCGGCCCATGTCGCCTTCGGGGCCGACATCGACCATGGAGAACAGGGCGACCAGGCGCTCCTGCTCGGCGGCCGCGCGCGCCCAGTCGCCCGACCGGGCCGCGTCGTAGAGGCGTACGTAGCCGGCCGGGTCGACATTGCCGATCCCCGGGACGACGCCGTCGGCGCCCGCCAACAGGGCGGCGTCCACGGTCAGTTCGGAGCCGGTGAGGACCGAGAAGCCGGGGGCGGGGCCGGTGCGGCGGCCGGTGCGGCCGCCGAGTGCCACGATCAGCCGGCGCAGCGAGCCCTCGTCGCCGCTGCTGTCCTTCAGCCCGGCCAGCGTGCCGTCCTCGGCCAGTTCGCGGACGAGGCCGGGCGGCAGCTTGCCGTGCACGGCCATCGGGATGTCGTACGCGAACAGGGGGAGGTCCACCGCGGCGCGGAGGTGGCGGAAGTGGGCGGCGATCTCCCGGGGGTGGGTGCGGGTGTAGAAGGGCGCGGTGGCGACGAGGGCGTCGGCGCCCAGGTCGGCGGCGGCGCGGGCGTGGTCGAGGACCCGCGGGGTGGTGGTGTCGATGGCGCCGGCGAGCACCGGGACCCGGCCGTCCGCGGCCTTGAGGACCGTCTCCAGGACGGTGCCGCGCTGTGCGTCGGTGAGGTAGGCGACCTCGCTGGTGGAGCCAAGGGCGAACAGGCCGTGCACACCGCCGTCGACGAGGTGGTGGACGAGGCGGGCCAGGGAGGCGGTGTCGACCTCGCCGCGCTGGTCGAGCGGGGTGCAGACCGGTGGGATGACGCCGTGGAGGGGGGCGGGCAGGGCCATGGGGGGCTCCGGAGTCTCCGATGTCGGGCGGTGGTGTGAGCCGATGTCATCGGACATGGGACATGGGATGTCCTATGTCAGAGCACAATAGACCCTGTTCACAGGCGGCCGGTCAAGGATGTGCGGTCCGGGTGAGGCGGGTCGGACGGGGTTCCCTGCCCCTGGAGGGCTTGGGGGAGGGCCGGCGACGCGGCAGGCGCAGGCGCAGACGCGGGTGCGGGAGAGGGACGGGAGAGGGAGAGGCCATGGCGCGAGGGACGATGTCCGAGGACGTGCAGGCGCAGATCAAGCAGTTGATCCTGCAGGGCGGGCTGGTGCCGGGCGACCCGCTGCCCACCGAGGCCGAACTCGTCGGCCTGCTCGACGTCAGCCGCAACTCCGTGCGCGAGGCGCTGAAGGCGCTGCAGGCCATGCGCATCGTGGAGATCCGGCACGGCTTCGGCACCTACGTCGGCCCGCTCACCCTGGAGCCGTTCGTCGAGGGCGTCGCGTTCCGTGCGGCGGTCCGCCATCACCAGGGCGAGGCGAGCCTGTACGAGCTGATGGAGGTCCGCGAGGCCCTGGAGGCGGGCCTGATCGGCGCCGTCGCGCGCAATCTGCCCGCCGCAGACCTCACCGTCCTCAAGGGGCTGGTGCAGCGGATGGCGGAGGAGGCGCGCGGCGGCATGGTGCAGAGCGACACCGACCGGGCGTTCCACCTCGCCCTCTACCGCTCGCTGGGCAACCACCTGCTGAGCGAGGTGCTGGACGCCTTCTGGGCGGCCCTGCGCCGGGTCCGCGAGGACCTGTCCGACGACCGCCCCGACCCCGGACTGACATACCGTCAGCACCAGGAGATCGTGGACGCGCTGGAGGCGGGTGACGGGGACCGCGCGGTGGAGGCGATACACCGGCACTTCGACGGCATCAGGCGCCGACTGGCCGACTAGGGCCTGTACGACGGGTCATGGCCGGGCCCGCGGCATTGGTCCCGTTCACCGGGATTTCACCCGGCGTCGGCGGGGTCGTTGCCGACACGGAAAAGCGCCATGTGCGGTGCCTTGACGGTCAGTTGGGCACTCCCTATGGTCACCGCAGGACAAGGGACATCCTACGTCCTTGCCCATTGGGGGTGACCCATGGCGTACGAGAGCTCAGTGCCGTACCGGGCCGGGACCGAGGGGTATACGAGCTTCCGGATCCCCGCCGTGGTCCGGGCGCGCTCCGGAGCCGTCCTCGCCTTCGCCGAGGGCCGGGTCGCCTCGGCCGCCGACTGGGGCGACATCGACATCGTCCTCAAACGCTCCCCGGACGGCGGCCGCACCTGGGGCCCGCTCCAGGTCGTCGCCCGCAACGGCACCGGCACCGCGGGCAACCCCGCACCGGTCGTCCTCGCCGGCGGCCGGGTGCTGCTCCTCCAGGTCCACAACGCCGCCGACGCCACCGAGGACCGCATCCGCCGCGGCCAGGTCCCGCCCGCTGACGGCCGGCGGGTCTGGCTCCAGCACAGCGACGACGACGGCGCGAGCTGGAGCGCCCCCCGTGAGATCACCGACCAGGCCAAGCTGCCGCAGTGGCGCTGGTACGCGACCGGACCCGGCCACGCCCTGCGGCTGCGCCGGGGCCCGTACGCCGGACGGCTGCTGGTCCCCGCCAACCACTCCACCCCGCCCGCCCAGCCCGGCGACGACGGCACCGAGCCCCGCTACAACGGCGGCCACGCCCTGCTCAGCGACGACGACGGCGCCACCTGGCGGATCGGCTACACCGACGGCGACACCGACCGCTCGGTCGCCCCCAACGAGACCACCGCCGCCGAACTCCCCGACGGCAGCGTCTATCTGAACACCCGCACGGAGGCCGTCGCGGCCTGGCACCGCGCCGACGCCGTCTCGACCGACGGCGGCGCACACCTCACCGGGCCCTTCCGCCCGCAGGCCGGCCTCGCCGGGCCCGTCTGCCAGGGCAGCGTCCTGCACGACGGCGACCGCGGCACACTGCTCTTCTCCGGCCCCGCCCACCCGGCCGCCCGCGCCCTGATGACCCTGCGCACCAGCCGCGACGGCGGGCTGACCTGGCACCCCGCCCACACCGTCAGCGGACTGCCGGCCGCCTACTCCGACCTCGTACGCCTCGACCGCGACAGCGTCGGACTGCTCTACGAGACGGGCGACTTCAGCGCGTACTCGACGATCACCTTCCGCCGCATCCCCGTGGAGGAGCCGAGATGACCAGCAACCCCCTGCACCGCAGAACGGTCCTGGGCGGGGCGGCCGCCCTCGCCGCCGGCTTCGCCCTCGCCGGCTGCGGCGACGGCGGCGGTGGCGAGGACGACGCGCCCCGGGAACGCAAGAAGGGGCAGAAGATCGACCTGACCTTCTGGTCCTGGGTGCCGGGCATCGACAAGCCCGTCGACCTGTGGAACCGCGAGAACCCCGAGGTACAGGTCAAGGTCGAGAAGGTATCGGCCGTCAACGGCGAGCAGTACGCGAAGATGCACGCCGCCGTCAAGGCCGGCAACCCGCCCGACCTGGGCCAGATCGAGTTCCCCGTCATCCCCAGCTTCCTGCTCGACAACGGGCTGCTGGACCTCGCCCCGCTCGGCGCCGCCCGCCACAAGGGCAAGTTCTTCGGCTGGCAGTGGCAGCAGTCCGTCTTCGGCAAGGGCATCTACGCCATCCCGCAGGCCTCCGGGCCGATGGGGCTGTTCGTACGGCAGGACCTGTTCGACAAGTGGGACGTGGCGACACCCGGGACATGGGACGAGTACGAGAGCGCCGCCAAGGCCATCCGCAAGAAGGGCGCCTGGATCGAGACCTTCGCCCCCACCAACGGCAACCGCTTCGCCGGCCTCGCCTGGCAGGCCGGCGCCAAGTGGTACGCGGCCAGCGGCGACACCTGGATCATCGGCATCGACGACGAACCCACCCGCAAGGTCGCCGACTACTGGGAGTCGCTCGTCAGACGGAAGCTCGTCAAGACCATCCCGGACCGGCAGAACGCCTGGTACAAGGACCTCCAGACGGGCGCCATCCCGGCCTGGGTGGGCGCCAGTTGGGGCGATGCGCTGCTGGTCGGCAACGCGCCGGGCACCAAGGGGAAGTGGCGGGCCGCGCCGCTGCCCCAGTGGAAGGCCGGCGAGAAGGTCTTCGCCAACTGGGGCGGCTCGACCACCGCCGTCTTCGCCAAGGCGAGCTACCCCAAGGACGCCCTGGACTTCGCGGTCTGGCTCAACACCGACCCCGCCTCGATCGCGCTGCTGATCGACGGCGGCTATGGCTTCCCCAGTGCCAAGAAGGGCTACGCCACCACCGACCTCGACGTCGACAAGCCCTTCTTCGGCGGCCAGGCGTACAGCAAGGTCTTCGCGGACGCCGGTGCCCATGTCGACACCAGCTGGCGCTGGGGACCCGGCGTGGACACCCTCTACCAGCGGCTCGGCGACGCCTTCACCGACGCGCTCGCCGACGGCGGCTCCTTCCGCTCCGTCCTGAAGAAGGTGCAGGGCCAGACCGTGGCCGACCTCAAGGGCAAGGGCCTGAAGGTGGAGAGCGGGTGAGCCGGGACACGCTCAGCCGGGCGGAGCGCGCCTTGCCGAAGCGGCCGGTCCCGCAGCGGCGCCCGCGCCGGGCCTCGCGCGCGCAGGTCCGCAACGCCCGCGCCGCGGCCGCCTTCGTCCTGCCCTTCCTCGCCGTCTTCGCCCTCTGCTTCATCGCCCCCATCGTCTACGCCCTCCACCAGAGCCTGCACCGGACCGAACGCACCGGCCCGCTCGGCCTCGGCGGCCGGGAGCAGGAGGTGTTCGCCGGCCTCGGCAACTACGCCCACGCGCTCTCGGACGACCGGTTCCTGACCGGCTTCGGCCGGGTGCTGCTCTTCGGGGCCGTCCAGATCCCGCTGATGATCGTGCTCGCCACCGCCCTCGCGCTGCTCCTGGAGAGCGCCAGCGCCCGCGGGGTCCCGTTCTTCCGGAGCGCCTTCTTCCTCCCGTACGGCGTGCCCGGCGTGATCGCCTCGATCCTGTGGGGCTTCCTCTACGTCCCCGGCATCAGCCCCCTGGTGAAGATCGCCGACTCCCTCGGCTGGGACGTGGACTTCCTCTCCCGCGGCACCGTCCTGTGGGCCATCGCCAACATCGTCACCTGGCAGTTCACCGGCTACAACATGCTGGTGCTGATCGCCCAGCTCAAGGCCGTGCCCGGCGAGCTGTACGAGGCGGCGCGGATCGACGGCGCCAGCGCCTGGCAGGTCGCCCGGCACATCAAACTCCCGCTGATCCGCCCCGCCCTCGTCCTCACCACCGTCTTCAGCATCATCGGCACCCTCCAGCTGTTCGCCGAGCCGATGGTGCTGCGCCCGCTGGCCTCCTCCATCGACTCCGGCTTCACCCCCAACCTGCACGCCTACAGCGCGGCCTTCGTCGGCAACAACCCGCATGTGGCCGCGGCCGAGGCGGTGCTGCTCGCGCTGGTGGCGTGCGTACTGTCCTTCGGCTTTCTGCGGCTGGTCGGCGGGCGCGCGGAGGAGCGCCGATGACCCGGCCCCCGGTCCGCTACCGGATCATCACCGCCTCGCTGCTGACCATCGCCGCGCTCTACTTCCTGGCGCCCGTCTACTGGCTGACCGTCTCCGCCACCAAGAACAGCGCCGACCTCTTCGGCACCTTCGGCTTCTGGTTCTCCGACCATCCGCGGCCGCTCGACCACCTCGTCGACGTCCTCACCTACGACCACGGCATCTACGCCCGCTGGTTCGCCAACTCCCTGCTCTACGCCGGGATCGGCGCGGTCTGCGCCACCCTGCTGTCCGCCGCGGCCGGCTACGCCCTGGCCAAGTTTCCGTTCCGCGGCCGGGAAGCGGTCTTCAATGTAGTCCTCGCCGGCGTCCTGATCCCCGGCACCGCCCTCGCCTTGCCGCTCTACTTCCTCTTCAGCGCGATGGGCCTGGCCAACACCTTCTGGGCGGTGCTGATCCCCAGCGTGGTCAGCCCGTTCGGCGTCTACCTCTGCCGGATCTACGCGGCCGCCGCCGTGCCCGACTCGCTTCTGGAGGCGGCCCGGATCGACGGTGCGGGCGAGGCCCGGATCTTCGGCGGGCTCGGCCTGCGGCTGATGACCCCCGCGCTGGTCACCGTCTTCCTCTTCCAGTTCGTGCACATCTGGAACAACTACTTCCTGCCGCTGGTGATGCTCTCCGACTCCGACCTGTATCCGATCCAGCTGGGCCTGACCTCCTGGACCGGCTACGCGGACCGCCAGCCGGTGCTCTACCAGTACACGGTGGGCGGCGCGTTCCTGTCCGTGGTGCCGCTGATGGTGCTGATGACGGTGCTCCAGCGCTACTGGCGTACCGGCCTGACCGAGGGCAGTGTGAAGTCGTGACCACCGGGCGGCAGGCCGAAACGGCGTGACAGGATCGCTGTCATGACTACTTCCGACGATGCGCAGTCCCCGAACGCCGCGACCCGCGCGAAGGCCGCCCTCCAGCGCGACCCCTGGGACCTCCCGGACGTCTCCGGCCTGGTGGTCGGCGTCCTCGGCGGCACCGGCGACCAGGGCCGCGGGCTGGCCTACCGGCTCGGCAGGGCCGGCCAGAAGGTGATCATCGGCTCCCGGGTGGCGGAGCGGGCGCAGGCCGCCGCCGACGAGCTCGGCCTGGGCATCGAGGGCGCCGAGAACGCGGAGTGCGCCCGCCGCAGCGATGTGGTGATCGTGGCCGTCCCCTGGGACGGCCACGCCAAGACCCTCCAGGCGCTGCGCGAGCCGCTGGAGGGCAAGCTCGTCATCGACTGCGTCAACCCGCTGGGCTTCGACAAGAAGGGCGCCTACGCGCTCAAGCCGGAGGAAGGCAGCGCGGCCGAGCAGGCCGCGGCGCTGCTGCCCGGGTCCCGGGTCACGGCCGCCTTCCACCACCTGTCGGCGGTGCTGCTCCAGGACCCGGACGTCGAGCAGATCGACACCGACGTGATGGTGCTCGGCGAGTCCCGCGCCGACACGGACCTGGTCCAGGCGCTGGCCGCCCGCATCCCCGGCATGCGCGGCGTCTTCGCGGGCCGCCTGCGCAATGCCCACCAGGTCGAGTCGCTGGTCGCCAACCTGATCTCGGTGAATCGGCGCTACAAGGCGCATGCGGGGGTCCGTGTGACGGACATCTGATCCCGCGTTTTCGGCTGTCCCGCCGTGGGGGTTGCTGTGGGTTCGCCTGCGGCCCTTCCGCTGCGCTTTGCCTGGGCCGACGTTTTGGCTTTCTCGCCGTTGCGCCTGCGGCGGGCGTTGCCGCTGCGCGGGGCTGTTCGGCTGCCGGTGACGGTCCTCCGGGGCCTGGTGTGTGGACTGCTTCGCTTTACGTCCACACACCAGGCCCCTCCGGCCCGCCACCTCCCGTGGGTGGGTGGGAATTCTTTCTGCCGTCGTTGATGCTGCCGGACCCTCGCCGTCGTGGCCGATCACCGTTGCGGCAGGAGGGGGGCCGGGGTGCCCCGGTCCCACGTGCCGTGGCGGCAGGAGGGGGCCCGAAACCGGGGGCGAAGCCCCCGGTGCCGCAGCACAGGTCGAGGCCGCTGTCGAACGGCCCCATGCTCCGCAGCGCCCGCGCCACGGGCGACAGCACGGAATCGGGGGTCCGGAAGGG